>NZ_WEZF01000008.1 GCF_009177065.1 Tautonia marina | reverse complement strand
TGTGCGGACCTCCTCAATTCGGATCAGGGAGGGCCGCACAGCGGGCCCTACCACGCTAGAACTTCGCGATGGAGCGATCATGCCGAGGAAGTCGAAGGCCGTTCAGATCGCCGAGCAAATCGCCGCCGTCCAGGCGGGGGGCGACACGCTCAACCTCGACGCATTCAACGTCGTGACGACCCTCCCGGAGGAGATCCGGGGCTGTCACTGGTTGCGCTGCCTGATGCTGGGGATCAACCCGTTGCAGGAACTGCCAGACTGGATCGGAGAGCTGACGAGCCTTGAAGATTTGAACGTGTTCGCCTGTCAATTGGAACGCTTGCCTGACTCGCTCGGCACGCTCACGTCCCTGACCTGCCTGGTCCTCACGAACAACCCCCTCCGTCGGGTGCCGGAATCGATCCGCAACCTGCGCCGGCTCCGCATCCTGGGCCTCTCCGGATGCGACCTCACGACGCTCCCGGACTGGATCGGCGAGCTGACGGAACTTGAAGAACTTGATCTGGATATGAACCAGTTGACCGAGCTGCCCGACACGATTTGCCACCTGACGAAGCTCGAATCGCTCTCCCTCTCGACGGGATCGCGGCTGACCGCGTTGCCGGCGAACTTCGGGGACCTGGCCAACCTGAAGGACCTCGACCTCCGAGGCAATCGGCTCACCACCCTGCCGGATTCGTTCTCGAAGCTCGTCCGGCTCCGATCGCTCGACCTGCGACGTAATCAGTTGAGCGACGTCCCGCCTTATTTCTCGACATTCACCAAACTGAAGGAACTGGATCTCGGCGACAACCCCCTCCCCCCTCCCCTCGCCAGGGCTGCCGAGAAGGGGAGTCGAGCGATCCTGAAGGCGATCACCACGCGGGAGACGCCGCCGGCCTGATGACGCGACGGGACGTGATCATCCCGTCGCGGCCGGCAGGAGCGAGACCGCGGGAGGCCGCACCGAAACCGCTCGTCGCTTAGTGACCCCGATTGGCGAGTAACCGGGCCACCCAGAAAACGAGGCATCGCCTCAGTTGAGGGTGAACGCGGTACGACCAACTTCGTGATTTCGGCGGGCGGGATGGGAAAGGGCTCCGATCAGAGGACCCCGTAGCGCCGGAAGGCCTCGGTGACGGTCATCCCCTCGGCCAGCTTGTCGCGGACGAGGTTCTCGCCGCGGACCTTCTCCTCGGCCTTTGCAATGGCCTCGTCGGCGATGGCGGAGGGAACGAAGACAATACCGTCGTGATCGGCCAGGACGAGGTCGCCGGGCGCGACGGAAACACCGCCGAAGTCGATCGGCACGTCGTGGGCCTCGACGTCGATCCGGCCGAGGCTGTCGGCCGGGTGGATGCCGCGGCAGAAGACGGGGAAACCCATCTCGATAATGGCGTGCGTGTCGCGCGTGAATCCGTCGATCAGAACACCGCGGCACCCCCGGTAGCGGGCGGCGGTCGACAGGAGTTCGCCCCAGAAGCTCCACTCGCAGGAGGAGACGACCATCACGTCGCCGTTTGTCAACGCATCAACGGCGGCCATTTCCCCCTTGTACGGCTCGGCGGGTTCGAGGGTCGGCGCGACAATCGTCTTCACCGGCCGGACCACCCCGGCACAGCGGAAGGCGGGGGCCAGAGGGCGAATATCGGCCCTTGGGCACTGGTTACGGGCGCCGAGGCGGTCGAGGACATCGGCCACGACGGGCGTATACAGGGCGGCCAGCCGATCAGCCAGCGCAATCGCTTCAGACTTCGAGGCACTCACGAGAACAGGCTCCGTGGCTTCGGGACGGGTCGGCCGGTGGTTCCGGCATCATCTCCCTCGTAGCATGGCAGACCAAGGGGCCGAAGGCGAGATGGTGGTATGGGAATCACCGACCGATCGTCCCCATCGTGAATCGGAAACCCACAATGATGCAACCCAACCTCAGCCGGTCTGCCTGGACGCTCACGTTCCTCCTTGGCGCCACGTGTTCCCATTCGGTTTTCGCCCTCGACGACCCGGAGGGGAAGGCGTTTTTCGAGGCGAAAATCCGCCCCGTCCTCATTGAGCATTGCTTCGCCTGCCACTCGTCGCAGGCGAAGCCGCCGAAGGCCGGATTCCGTGTCGATACCCGATCGGGCCTGCGCCGGGGTGGTGACTCGGGCTCGGCCATCGAACCGGGTCGACCGGACGATAGCCTCCTGATCCGTGTCCTTGAACATACGAGCGAAATTGCCATGATGCCGCCCGGCAGCCGGTTGCCCGACGCGGTGCTGGATGACTTCCGCGCCTGGATCGAACGCGGGGCACCCGATCCCCGACCGGATGACCCGCCCCGATGATCCTCTTGCCCCAATCGGCCAACGCGGATCAGGTGCCCCCCTTGGACGACGACACCACGGGACCGTCGATCGGGTCGGCCAGCTCGGGGTCGTGTTCCTGGTCGGGGACGCCGAAGATGTCGTCGAACGGATCGGGCGAGCGCCGGGCCGAGGTTCCTCGGACCGCGCGATCGAGACGCCGCTGGATCAGTTCCAGCAGGAACTGGAACAGGAACGTGAAGCCCACCGCCGGCAACAAGGCGGCGATCCGAACCGTCTGCACCGAGACGCCGAACATGGCGTCCTCAATGATCCCCGTCGAGAGCAAGATTCCGGCGAGCGGGCTGACGGCCATCGTGGTCATCGCCGCATTCTCATACCCGGCGCCCCCAAGCCCTGCCCCGACCACCATCGGCACGAGCCAGGCGAAGAACAGGAACAGCACGAACAAGGTTTGACCATGCTTGCGCATGAACAGTTGCGCGGCCTGAAGCCCCAGCCCCACATAGGCAACGGTCAGAACCCCAATGGCGATCGTCTGCGAGTAGGCGGCGGTCCCGTTCGCTCCCCGCCCCTCGATCACCTCCCAGGCAATGGTCGTTCCGATCAGAACAATCCCGCAAAGCACGACCAACGCCAGGCGGTTGACCCCCGAGTCGGACCAGGGGTTCGGCCGTCGGCGTCCCATCCGCAAGGCGCGCCGAACGCCTTTGATGTACTCGCTCCGATCCGGCGTCAACGTGGCCGCCAGCAAGATGGCGATGAAGACCATCGCGTAAAGCATCACCAGGACGACGCCGTCCACGCCCTTCAAGTTCCAGGTCACGCCGAGCACCAGCACCATCAAGGTACTCAGGAACGCCACCGCCTGCCGCTTGGTGTACAGGTGGGCGCGATCCGACCGCATCCGACGGACCGAAGGGACGAACAGGAAGCCGATCAGGATCAGCTCATACGCCACCACCAACGGCATCCACGGCACCGGCTGACCGAAGAAATCAATCCGGACCATTCGGCCGGAAAGATCGAACAGCATGTACTGGACGCCGAAAAAGAGCCCCTGGCCTAGAAACAGGCCGAACACGACCAGGCCGATCAGCCCTCGGTTGCCCGCCTTCGGCTTCTTGCTGATCATCGCTCCCAGCAAGGTGAGCGTATGCACAAGCCCCGCCGCGAGCAGCAAGGGAAACTCAAACGCAAGCAACCCTTGCCAGCCCGCCGGGCCGACCGCCGCCAGGAACACGGCAAACGGCATCGTGAGCAACGTTAACCAGTACTGCAACAAGGGCGCACCCAGCACGAACCCGACTGCCAGCCAGTGCGGAGGCACCGGGGAAACGCGGTGGAAGTCGAGAATTCCGCTCTCCCTCGCCCCCCCGACCGAGCTGCCAATCTCGCCCGCCCCGGCAAACACCAGCGTCACCACCTGGAGCATGATAATCAGGGTGAGTGGCGTTGTTCCGGAAAGTTGATTGATTTGATAATACGACCAGCAGACGATCGCGCAGAGCGTCACCACCACAATCGACCAGGGAATCACCCGGTTGCGGCGCAATCGAGAGCGGGCGTGCTTCGTCAGGATCGGGTTGTCCAGGAGGATGTCGAACCGGCTGGCCATCACGAAAGCTCCTTGGCGCCGACCTTCAGGAACAGTTCTTCCAAGCCTTCCTTGCGACGGCTGAACGACGCAACCCGCACCCCCGCCCCGACCAGGTTGGTCAGCAATCCGGCCGCCTGCTCGGCGTCGCCTTGATACGGCACCTCGAAGCTCGACGCTCCGGTTTGCTCGACTCCCGAAGCGGCCGGGTCGGCATCGACGATCCGCCGGATCTTGTCCGAATGGTCTCCGACCACCTCAATCACCAGGAGACCGCTGCCCAGAACCCGGTTCCGCACCGCGTCGACCGTGCCGCTGACGACCATTCGGCCACGTTCCATGATGGCGACCGATGTGCAGAACTCGGTCATTTCGGCCAAAATGTGCGAGGAAATCAGGACCGTCTTCCCCTCGCCCGACAGCCGCTTCAACACGTTCTTCAGGTCGATCCGCCCGCGAGGATCAACCCCGCTGGCCGGCTCGTCGAGCAGCAGGACCTTCGGGTCGGAGATCAGGGTCTTCGCCAGCATCACCCGCTGCCGCATGCCTCGGGAGAGGGTGGCGACCATCTCGTTCTTCTTCTCGGGCAGACTGACCAGATCGAGCGATCGGTCGATCATGGCGTGCCGGTCGTGCCTGGGGATGCCGTAGCTGGAGGCGAACAGATCGAGGAATTCCCAGACCTTCAGGTCGTCGTACATGGGGGGGAAGTCGGGCATGAAGGCGACCACCCGGCAGGCGTCTCTCGGACGTTCGCGCATGTCGACCCCGGCCAGGTTGATCTCGCCGTAGGTCGGTTCGATCAGGCCGAGAATCGCCCGCATGGTCGTGGTCTTGCCCGCGCCGTTGGGGCCGATCAGGCCGCAGACCTCTCCCGGCCCGACCTCCAGCGACAGGTCGTGCACCGCACAAACCGTGTCATAATCGACCCGAAGGTCCTTGACGTGAATCATCCCCGATCACTCCGAATCGCTTCCTCACCCCGATCGCCGACGCTACGGTATGGCCACCGGAGAAGACTGTCCATAGGATGACGGACATCCTGTACTCAGATTGCTGCGACTTGAGGACGGCGGGATGCCAGGGCCTTCGCCGTCGATTCTTCGGAGCCCTTTGCGATGAAGCTCGGCTTCAATACGGCCATCGTGCCCGACCTGTCGCTCGAACAGGTGCTTGACCTCGCTCACGAACAGGGATTCTCGTGCATCGAAGCCTGCTGCTGGCCTCCCGGCAAGGCCGAGCGCCGCTATGCGGGGGTCACGCACATTGACGTGGAAAGCCTCGATGCCGACGACATCCAGCGCATCCACGTTCTGTGTTCCTCGAAGGGGGTTTCGCTCTCGTCGCTCGGATATTATCCGAACGTTTTGCAACCCGACCGCGAGCAGGCCGAGCGCGAGATTGCTCACCTTCGGCGGGTGATCGAGGCGTCGGCCGCGCTGGGGGTCAACGTGGTCACGACCTTCGTGGGTCGCGATCCCGGATTGTCGGTCGATGAGAACTGGCCCCGGTTCCTCGAAGTCTGGCGGCCCTTGATCGCCCTGGCCGAGGAGAACGGGGTGAAGGTCGGCATCGAGAACTGCCCGATGATCTTCACCCGAGACGAGTGGCCAGGGGGCAAGAACCTGGCCACCACACCCGCCATCTGGCGACGGATGTTCGAAGACATCCCCTGCCCGAACTTCGGCCTGAACTACGACCCGTCGCACTTCATCTGGCAGATGGTCGACTACATCGCGCCGATCTACGAGTTCAGGGACCGCTTGCACCACGTCCACGCCAAGGATGCCCGGATCGACCGCGAGAAGCTCGATGAGCACGGCATCATGGGCTACCCGAACCTCTGGCACACCCCCAAGATTCCCGGCCTGGGAGACGTGAACTGGGGCCGATATTTCGGGGCCCTCTCCGACGTCGGCTACACGGGGCCGGTTGCCATCGAGGTCGAGGATCGCGCCTTCGAAGGCTCGCTCGAAAAACGTAAGGAGTCGTTGATCATTGCCCGCCGCCACCTCATTCAGTACCTCGGCGGCTGAGCCGAACGGCCCGCCGATCGACCTGTCGATCCTGATTCCCGTGAAGGACGAGGCCGAGAACGTCGGGCCGCTCCATGCCGAGATTTCCCAGGCGCTCGGGCCGCTTCCGTTGCGCTTCGAGGTCATCTTCGTCGATGACGGCTCGACCGACGGCACCGCCGCCCAGCTTCGAGCAATTCAGGAAGGGGACCCGGAGCACGTCCGGGTCGCCTTCCTGCGGACCAATTGCGGGCAGACGGCCGCCCTCTCGGCCGCGATGGACCTGGCCCGCGGCGAGGTCCTCGTGCCAATGGACGGCGATGGCCAGAACGACCCGAACGACATCCCGAGGCTGCTGAAGAAGCTCGACGAGGGGTTCGACGTCGTCTCCGGCTGGCGTCGGGATCGCAAGGACAAGTGGCTGACGCGACGGGTGCCGTCTCAGATCGCCAACCGCCTGGTCGCCCGGCTCTCTCGGGTGGCCTTGCACGACTTCGGCTGCACGCTCAAGGCGTATCGGCGGAGGGTCCTGCGGGGGGTTCGGCTTTACGGAGAGATGCACCGGTTCATCCCCGTTTTCGCCTCGTGGCAAGGGGCGAAGGTGGCCGAGCTGGTCGTCAACCATCGCCCTCGACAGGCCGGTCGGACCAAATACGGCCTGGGACGGACGTTTAACGTCGTCCTCGATCTGATTCTTATTCGCTTTTATCAACGCTACGCCCAGCGGCCGATCCACTTCTTCGGCCGGGTCGGCTTGTATGCCCTGGCGCTGAGCGTTGCGGCGTTCGGGCTCATGCTGTTCTACAAGTATGGCTATCCGGCGATGGGGTTCCCGAAGAAGGATTTCGTTGAGACCCCCCTGCCCCAGGTCGCCATCACCTTCTTTCTGGCCGGAGTGCAGCTGATTGTGACAGGAGTGGTGGCCGAGATGGTGATGCGGACCTATTACGAGTCGCAGGGGAAGCCGACGTATCTCCTTGGCGAGGTGCTTCAGGAAGCCGAGGTCAGCGATCGGCCGGGGTCGCCTGCGAAACCCGCGTAACCGGCCCCGAACCGGGAGGGAGGGAGGAGCCGGCGCCTCCCCCGTCTGCCGGATCGTTCTCGTCGATCGCCTGAGCCTGGGTCAGTTCCCGGACCTGCCCCGCATTGGCCAGGTAGACGAACAGGGCAATCAGCGCCCCGAGGAACTGCGCGACCCGGAAGGCCATCATCGTGACCGCCCCGCCGTCGTAGTCGGCCAGCTTGAACAAGACGCCGCTGATCTGTTCCGAGACGCCCAGCGCGCCGAACGGCAACGGAATGGCCGTGCTGAACAAAACCAATGGGACGATCAGGAAGTGCTGCGCCAGCCCCGGCACGTCGGGAAAAATGGCCTTGCCGATGAAGATAAATGCAAAAATGTTCAAAACGTGGGTCAAGGACGACATCACCACCGTGCCGGCCACCACGTCCATTCGGCGTCGGTAGGCCGAGCCCATCACGGCCAGTTCGTGCAGGGCCGCCGCGAACTTCCGGCGGTGGGCGAACCGCTCGGCCAACGGGCGATACAAAGGTGGAGCAAACGCCACCGCCATGACACCGATGACCGCGACCGACATGAAGACCGCGGCCCCGATCAAGCGACGCACGGGGGCCTCGACCCCGTTCCAGGCGAAGGCCCCCACGATCATCGCCAGCAAGAACATCCCGAGCAGGCCAATCATTCGGTCGATCGCCACCGAGGCCGCCGCCTGCGTCTTGCGCGACTGTTCGCGCATCAGGTAGGCCGCCTTGACGAAATCGCCCCCGACCGCCCCCGGAATGACCATGTTGAACAGAAGACCGATAAACCCGAGCCGAAGGGCGTCGCGCACCCGGAACGGCAGGCCGAGCGCTCGAACGAGCACATACCAGCGCAGGAATGCCAGCACGGCCCCGGTAAAGTAGAGCACGAAGCCGACGGCGAACAGGCCGTAGTTGATCTTGCGGTCCAGGACCTCGGCAATCTGGTCGCGGTTGGTCCACAGGGCCAGGCCAAGCAGGCCCAAGCCGACCGCGAGGCGGATGACATAGCCGATGATCAGACGGACGGTGCGCTTGGGAGGCGTCATACGGCTTCTCGTCGGCGGTAAGAACGGGACGACTGGGCGTCGAACGACGCTTGAGCAAACGTAGTGAAGCCTGGCAAGTGTGTCAACCAGACCTGGCCAGACCCGCCGCCGTGCGTCGGTCGCCTCGGCCCAGGTTCGACGGCGACGATGAGTGATTTGGTGGGCCGGGGCCAAGATCCCTTCCGTGTGGATGGCTTTTCCCGCAAGAGTTCCGAGGCAAATAGCCCATGACCCGCGCCGATCGCGCCTGGTTGGCCCTGATGATGGCCGTTGTTCTGGTCTGGCAGGTCCCGCTGTTCAGCCGCACCCGAGCCGGCCAGGATGAGAGCTTCTACGGCGTTCCGGGCATGAGGATCCTGCGGAGCGGCCTTCCCCAGATTCCCTACATCCCGTCGAGGGACCCGGAGACGATCTACTACCATGCCGACGAGATCCTCTACACGCTGCCCCCGCTCGGGTTCTACCTTGAAGCGGCTGTCCACCTGATCCTGGGGGACGGCCTCGCACAGGCCCGCCTGGCGTCGATGATCGCGGGTCTGGTGGCAGTGGTGATCGTCTGTGATCTGACCCGCCGCTGGTCGGGATCGCGGCGCGCGGCCTTGCTGGCGGCGGCGAGTTATCTGTTCTCGCGGGCTTTCCTCTTTCCCGCCACGACGGCCCGGCCCGACATGGCGGCCATTGCCTTCGGGCTGGCGGCCGTCTGGTGGGTCGCCCGAGACGACCGACGCTGGCGAGACGTGGCGCTCGGCGGTGTGATGGCGGGCCTGAGCATGCTTTGCCACCCGCTCGGCCTGGTACCGACGGCGCAGGTCGGGCTGGCCTTGCTCGTGGGTCGACAGCCCTGGCGACGGAGGATTGGCGAGGCGTCGGTCTATTCGGCCGTGGCCCTGGCGGCTTTCGGGCTCTGGCTGCCGATGATCGCGATGCGACCAGACCTGTTCTGGATTCAGTTCGGCGGCAATGTCCTGAATCGCGCGGGGCCGGGGCTGGGAGAGACGATTCTGGGGCTGCCGAGCGTGGTCGCGTTTCAAGCCTGGAATGCCTCGACGCACATCGGCCCGATCCAGGGCGGGCTGTACGGCCTGGCGACGCTCTGGCTGGTGGCCGAGGTCGGCGGGGGGGTGGATCGGGAGCGATGGCGTCGGGTGCTGTTTCATGCGGTGGCGGCGGTGGTGCTGCTGGTGCTGGTCATGGGGCGTCACCATATTCGGAACTACTACGGGTATCCGGCCGCCCTGCTCAGTGTGCCGGTCGGCCTGATGCTCGACCGGGCGGCGTCGAGGCTCGGGGCCTGGGTCGGAACTCGGTGGGCGACGGCGATCGTGGCGGTGGTGCTGGGGCTGGCGATGGTTCCGGGGTCGGGGCTGCGCGTGCTGGGGGCTCATCTCCAGCACTGGACCGACCCCGATTACCGGGTCGGCCCGTTTGTGGACCGGATCGTTGCCGACCTCCCTCCTGAGGCCCTCGTGGCCGTCGATGGGTCGTATGTGCTGGAGTTCTTCCTGCGGGATCGTCCCGTGGTCGAGGCGATCGTCGATCCGTTCTACTTCAACGTGCGGCTCGAACCGTTTGAGTACGCCGTGTTCGGGCCGGTCGGGCTGGAGCAGATTCGGCCGGAAATCGAGGGCCTGGAACGGGTCAGGACTTACGGTGATCCGTCCGACCCGTTCGGACTGTACGCGGAACTCTATCGGCGGGTTCAGACGGATTCGGAGTCGGACGGGCGGTCGGCGTTGTGAGGTTGGATCGGGGCGTGCTGTGCCCAGCGGACGCTTGCTCAGAGCGCCGCGTCGTCGAGCGAGCCGTGCTGGAGGTGGCGGAGCAAGGCTTCGGCGTCGAAGCGGGAGATGCCGAGGGTGGTAGCGAGGGCGAAGTCGTCGAGCCCGGAATCGACTGGCAGGCTTACGCGGGGCAAGAGGCGTCGGAGCCGATCGGGGAGCGGGGGGGCGGGGCATCTGCGGCGATGTTCGGCCCAGGGGTCGCCCAGGCCGACGAATCCGGGGTCGAGCCAGTAGGCGCGGCCCCCTTCGCGGAGCAAGCGGGCGAACCAGGCTTCAAAGCTCGGGGCGATGATCCGGGGGGGCAGGCCGGTCAGGTCGTCTCCAGAGGCGAAGATGGGGGCGTCGCCACAGGGGAGCCAGCGATAGGCCAGGTCGATGCAGATGGTCTCGGCCTCGTTCGGGTTGCCCAGCTCGAACCAGCTCTCGGGCTGGACGATCAGGCCGGGAACGCGGGCGAAGGGGACCATCGGCCCGATGGCACCGATCGGGTGAATCGCTGGGCCGGATTCGGGATAGAAGCCGTCGGAGAGCCGGAGCCAGGCGCGGAGGCCGCGAGGCAGGGCGAACCCGTGGCGGTCTTCCCAGTCGTCGAGCCT
Organism: Tautonia marina; assembly: GCF_009177065.1. Taxonomy (NCBI): domain Bacteria; kingdom Pseudomonadati; phylum Planctomycetota; class Planctomycetia; order Isosphaerales; family Isosphaeraceae; genus Tautonia; species Tautonia marina. The sequence continues at coordinate 257,110 of NZ_WEZF01000008.1, read as the reverse complement.
GGCCAGGGAGACCGGAGGGCGCAGGGCGGAGGTTCCGCCGCGAATCGCGGCCAGGGCTTGCGGAGTCGGAAGCCAGGAAGACGGCACCCCTGAGGTCCGCGCCCAGCTTCCGACCGCCTCTTCCAGACGGTCTGTCGTTGCGGTGATCGGACTCATGGCAGGGCGGCCTCCGTGACCGGGACCGAGTCAAATTCCGAGGTCACGACCCGACCCAGGAGCGTGACCGCGCTGACCTCCTCGACCACGACCGGCAGCAGATGGCCTGCCTGCCGCAAGTTGCCGGTGAAGACGACGATGCGATCGCAAGAGGTCCGGCCGGTCATCTGTGTGACGCCGACGCCGCTCGGGTCGAGCGCGCCGCGCTTGCCGGCCGCCTTGCTCGGTCCTTCGACCAGGACCTCAACCGTGCGGCCGATCAGGGGGCGGTTGTCTTCGAGGCTGATGGCGTTCTGCAGGGCGAGCAGTTCGAGGTTCCGGCGCTTCTTGACCTCCTCGGGCACGTCGTCGGCGAAGCGATCGTCGGCCTTCGTGCCGGCCCGGGGGCTGTACTTGAAGATAAAGCTGTTCTTGAACCGGGAGCGCTCGACCAGGTCGATCGACTTCTGGAAGCTCTCCTCGGTCTCGCCGCAGAAGCCGACGATGAAGTCGCTGGAGACGGCGCAGTCGGGAATCGTCTCCCGGATGCGGCCCATCATCTCGTCGTACTGGGCCACGGTGTAGAGCCGCTTCATGCGTTTGAGGACCTCGTCACAACCACTCTGCGCCGGAACGTGCAGATAGCGGCTGACTCTCGGCAAATCTCGGACCGCTTGCAGTAGGTCGTCGGTCATGTCGAGCGGAAAGTTGGTGACGAACTTCAGGCGGAGCAGGCCGTCGAGGTCGCTCAGGGAGACGAGCAGGTCGGACAGGCGGGTGGTCCGGCCGTCGCCGTGGCGAAATGTGTAGCTGTTGACCGTCTGGCCGAGCAGGGTGATTTCCTTGACTCCTTGATCGACGAGACGGCGGGCTTCCTCGACGATCAACTCGGGCGGCCGGCCCTGCTCGGGGCCTCGGACGGAGGGGACAATGCAGTAGGTGCAGAACTTGTCGCATCCCATCTGGATGCGGACAAAGGCCTGATGCGGGGTGGCTCCCTGGGGGGTGGGTTCGGGAGCGCGGTCGGGGTCGTAGGTGGGGAAGGTGTCGAGGACTTCGAGCGTCTTGCCAGCGTTGCGGGCCAGGCTGACGGCCATCTGGGGCGTCTGCTCGTTCTGGGCGGTCTGGAGCAGCTCGGAGACGCGGCCGATTTGACCGGGGCCGACGACGAGATCGACGTGAGGGGCGCGCTGAAGGATCTGCTTCTGGTCCTTCTGGGCCATGCAGCCGATGACACCGATCTGGAGGTCGGGCCGACCTTGCTTGAGGTGCTTGATGCGACCCAGGGCGCTGTAGATCTTGTCCTCGGCGTGCTGTCGGACGGAGCAGGTGTTGTAGAGGATCGTATCGGCCTGGTGCAGGTCGTCGGTCAGCTCGTAGCCGTCGCGGCGGAGCTGGGCAACGATCAGTTCGCTGTCCAGCACATTCATCTGGCAGCCAACGGTCTCAATATAGAGCGATTTCCGAGGAGTCGCCGGGTCCGACATCGTCAGGCTCCGGTCCGACGGGCACGACCACCCGGCGGAGTTGCGAAGGGCCAAAGGGCCACCGATCGTTACAACGTCGGCAGTTTTCCCATTCTAACGAACAGTGACGAGGTTTGAAAACGTGGGTCCGCGGTCCTCGAAGGCGTCCGGGCCGGTAAAGGGGCGGGAAGGGGGGAGGCGGGATCGTCCCTGATGGGTAAGGCCGTTCTTCAGCCTTCGGGGAGGTAGTTCACTTTACGAGATGCCTGGATTCCTGACAACCGATTCTTCCGAGGATTCCGGACCGAATTGATCGCCGGGTCGAACGGCGTGGCCTCGGAGGAAGGCATCGACCGGCATCGGCTTCTTGCCGGGGGCCTGGACGAACCAGAGCCGGACGGCCCCCCGGCCGGCGGCGATCACCAGCCCCGCGCCCGATGCCGAGGCGTCGGCGGCGATCACCCGGCCGGGCACCCCCTGCCCCTCGACGACGCTGGAGCGGTGGACGATCAAGCGGACGGGCGTCTTGCCGGGATCGGACGGGTGCCAGTGGGTCGAGGCGGTCGGCCAGGGTTGCATGGCCCGGACGAGGTTGTGGATCTCCTGCGCGGGGCGGGACCAGTCGATGAGCCCATCCTCCTTGCGGAGCTTCGGGGCTTTGGTGGCCTGGGTGTTCTCCTGGGGAATGACCTTGGCAGTGCCGGCGGCGAGGGCGTCGATCGCCTCGACAATTAAGGAGGCACCGAGGCGGGCGAGCCGCTCCTCCAGCTCTCCGGCGGTCTCGTCGCGAGCGATCGGCGTGCGGGCGACGGCGATCATGCCGCCGGCATCGACGCGGGGAGACATGCGGATGACGGTGACGCCGGTTTCCGTCTCCCCGTGCTGGATGGCTCGGGCGACGGGGGCGGCGCCGCGGTACTTGGGGAGGATCGAGCCGTGAAGGTTGATCCCTCCCATCGGTGGCACGCCGAGCAACTCGGCCGAGAGGATCTGCCCGTAAGCGGCCGTGACGAGCAGGTCGGGCCGCATCGACCGGACCAGATCGACCCCTTCGGGAGCGTTGACGTCCTCGGGCTGTTCGACCCGGATGCCCTGGCGGATCGCCTCCTGCTTGATCCGGCTCGGGATCAGCTCTTGCTTGCGTCCCTGGGGGCGGTCGGGCTGCGTGATGAGGGCGACGACCTCGTGCCCGGTCTTGAGCAGGGCCTGGAAGGTCGGCAGGGCGAAATCCTTCGTGCCGAGCATCACGATCCGGACAGAGGGGGCAGGCATGGGGCGAATTCCAAAGGGAGGCGCAACAGGTTTTCGAGCTCAAAGTTACGTCAAGTGCTTCTGGCGAGGATCAGGCGTTCTGGGGGGTTGGGGTGGAGGGCTGGCGATCGGCCTCGGAAAGGACGTCGGGCAGGATGCCGCCATGCTGAGCGAGGGCGGCGAGACGGGCCTGAATCGCGGTGTCGTCGTCGAAGATCCCTTCCGTCTGGGACTTGCGGAACGCGACCTCGATCTCGCGGAGCTTGGCGGAGGTGGCAGCGCGGACCGGGGCATCGAAGCGGTCGGTGATGAGCGTGCCGTCGAGGTGGTCGTTTTCGTGCTGGATGGCCCGAGAGAGCAGGCCGTCGACATCGGCCTCGACCTGGCGGCCGTGCAGGTCGAAGGCCCGGACGCGGATCTTCTTTGAGCGGCGGACCTTGCCGTACAGCGCCGGCAGGCTGAGGCAGCCTTCCTCTTCCTCGACGACCGACTCGCGCTTGAGGATCTCGGGGTTGATGAAGACCTGCTCCTGCTCGGGTTGCTCGGGGTCAGCGGTCAGGTTGAGGATGAAGAACCGCAAGGGCAAGGCGACCTGATTGGCGGCCAGGCCGATCCCCTTGGCCTCGTACATGAGTTCGAACATCCGGCGCACGGTGAGCCGGAACTCATCGTCGATCCGGCGGAGCGGCTGACTCTTGTAGCGGAGGGCCGGGTGGGGGAAGGTCACGATCCGAAGCACGACAGCACTCCCGGGCTTGGCGTGGCGAGGTGGACTTGAGATCCGCACGGCAGGAGGAATCGATCGATTATACGCATCGAGCCGGTACGGTGACCACGGCGTCTCGATGGGCGTGGTCGGCCCCGATTCGGGATCGGTGCGCTGAATGGTGGTTCTCGATCTTGTTTGAAACAGAGACTTTACGTCAATAAATGGGTTCGTTCCGTTGTTCGTCGCGGCCGATTGGCTTCGTTTCGCGCGGGCAATTGGCTTCGTTTCGTACGAGCGATGGGCCGTGTTGGGTTCGAGGGATTGGCTTCGATTGGCGCGGGCAATTGGCTTCGTTTCGCGCAGGACGGGGCGGGGATCGGAGGGAATCAGGAGGATGGGGAATGGATGGGAGCGTGTCTGCATTGGTGGCTGGCTTCGAAGGGTCGAGGTCGAGGAACGCGTGACGATCGGACGACGATAAGATCGGGAAAATCGGCAGGCGTAGTCACTTTGAGTTGAGCAAGGTTTGGCGAGGTCTGCGTGCGATTGGGCCGGAAGCCGGGGCGAGGGTGGCTTGAGGGGGGCCGAGGGAGGGGGAATAATGGGGAGCGGCGGCAAGCGCGGCAGGGATGGGAGCGACGGAAGTCGATGGGGCGCATGATCGAAGTTGAGCGGCTGTCGAAGCGGTACGGCTCAGTGCGGGCGGTCGAGGGGGTGAGCTTCTCGATTGGCCGGGGGGAGATTGTCGGCTTACTTGGCCCGAACGGGGCGGGGAAGTCGACGACGATGAGGATGTTGACGACGTTCCTCATGCCCACGAGCGGCCGGGCGAGGCTGGCCGGGCATGACGTGCTCGATGAGCCGCTGCTGGTGCGCCGGAAGATTGGGTACTTGCCCGAGAGCGTGCCGTTGTATCCGGAGATGAGGGTCCGGGAGTTCCTTCGGTTCCGGGCGTCGCTCAAGGACGTGCCCCGATCGAAGCGACGGGGGGCGATTGACGACGCGATCGAGATGACGGGGTTGGAGGGGGTGTCGCAGCGGGTGGTCGGGAACCTGTCGAAGGGGTATCGGCAGCGGGTGGGATTGGCCGATGCCCTGCTAAGCGACCCGGACATCCTGATCCTCGACGAGCCGACGGCGGGGCTCGACCCGATCCAGATTGGCGAGGTTCGGGATTTGATCCGGGAGTTGGGGAAGCGGCACACGATTTTGTTGAGCACGCACATCTTGCCCGAGGTGGAGATGGTCTGCGGGCGGGTCATTATTATCGCCTCGGGCCGGATCGCGCTGGATGAGCCGCTGGAGCGGTTGCGGTCGGGTCGGTCGGTTGAGGTGGAGGTTCGCGGGCCGGTCGATGCGGTGCGAGGAGCTTTGGAGACGGCTCCGGGGGCCGCTCGGGTGCGAGCAATCGCGGTGGAGGAGGCGGCGAAGGAGGATGCGGGGGTCTGCGCCTTCGAGATCCGGCCGAAGGATGAGGGGGGAATCGAGGAACTCCGGGAACTGATCGCCAAGCGGATCGTCCAAAACGGTTGGGCCGTGCGGCGGTTGGATCTGTCGCGCTCGACGCTCGAAGAACGGTTCGTGCGGGCCGTGCGGGATGCGGTGGTCGTCGATCACGAGGGGGAGGCGGCGTGAGCGATCGGGCAAGGGTTGGGACGCGGACCTCTCACCCCGGCCCTCTCCCCGCTTGCGGGGAGAGGGAGGCGGAACGGCTCGGTGTGATCACCTCCACGGGTGGCCCCGGTTGCTCGCAACCGGGGTCGCGGAGCGACGAGAGGCTGCGCAGGATGCAGGCTCTGCCTCCTGCGGCTGCGCCGCCCCGGTTGCTTGTCAACCGGGGCCACCGTCGGAAGGCGGAAGGGGTTGCTGTCATCGCCTTCCAACCCTTGCTCTCGTGTGCCGGTGAGCCGGTGGCCGAAGGCCGGGTGAGGGGTCCGAAGGCACGATCGCGCGAAGCCTGGTCTGCGAGTCACGAACCTCTCGCCTCTCAGGCGGGAAGAGGGTGGCGAACGGGCGAATCGGTCGATCATGAGAACGCGAGAATGAAATCAAGATCGAACGAACCTGAAGGCGGCGGAAGATTCTGATGCGACACGTTCCCGCACTGGTGAAACGCGAGCTGTCGAGCTACTTCCTGAGGCCGATGGCGTACTTCGTGCTGCTCGGGTTTCAGGTGATCGCGATGCTGGATTACTTCCAGCTCGTGGAATTGCTGAGCGAGCCGAGGGCGGTCCTGTCGTTCTCGGGGCAACTGAACCCGATGAATTATTATGTGGCGGGATCGTGGATGTTCTGGGTGGCGCTCCTGATCGCGGTGCCGGCCCTGACGATGCGCTTGATTGCCGAGGAACGAAGAACGGGCACGATTGAAGGCTTGATGACCGTTCCGGTGACGGAAACCGAGGTGGTGCTGGGCAAGTGGATCGCCGGGGTGGTGATGTATCTGGGATTGCTCGTGCCGTTCGCCATTTATTTGCCGTTTCTGAAGCAAGTGGGCGGCTACGAGCTGGACCCGGAGCCGTTGATCTCGCTGGCGATCGGCCTGACGACGATGGGCATGATGTTCATGAGCATCGGCGTGGCCTTCAGCGCGGCGACGAGAAACCAGGTGGAAGCGGCGGTCGGGACGTTCGTGGTCTTGCTGGCGTTGTTGCTGATTACGGTCGTCAACCAGGTGGTCGGGCCGAGGCCGGGGTGGGCCGAGGCGGTGTCGTTCCTGTCGGTGTACGTGCAGCTCTCGGAGTTCGCCGCGGGGCGGCTCGACCTGCGTGTGGTAGCGCTGCACCTGTCGGTGACGGTGTTTGCCCTGTTCGTTGCGGTCAAGGTGCTCGAAGCCCGCAGGGAGAGCTAACAAGGCGATGAACATGGGCATGGGTGAACGACTTTTCGACCTGCTCGGGCGGGAAGTGGCGGTGGTGGTCGCCCTGGTGGTGGTTGGGGCGATGGCGCTGTACTGGTTCCTGCGAGGGGCCCCGCTCGGTCAGGCGGCCGAGGCGGAGTCGGCCGACGAGGCGCCGCCGCCGCGTTATCGTGATCTGGTGGCCGCGGCCACGACGTTCGGCTTGCTCGGGATTCTGCTGGGGGCGTATGTGGCGGTGCGCTTCGGCGTGCCGCAGTCGATCGCGGTCTTCGCGATGGCGTTTGGCATTCTGATCCTGACGCTGAGGTCGAACCGCCGCTATCGACACGCCAGTCCGAGCCTGCGACGGATGGCCCGGTTTACCGACGCGAGCATGACCGGGGCCTTGCTGGCTGGGGTGTTGATTGTGGGCAACGTGCTGGCGTTTACGTACGGGGGCAGGCCGATCGACCTGTCGCTCGACCGGTCGTACTCGCTCGAATCGTTGACGATCAACCAGCTTCAGGATCTGGACGAGCCGGTGACGTTCACCCTCTTTTTCGGGTCGGGCGAGCGGGTGTTCGGGCAGGTGGACCGCATTCGGCAGCTCCTGAGCCTGTATCAGAAGGAGGCGCCCGACCTCATTACGATCGACACGCTGAATCCCTTTGACGACCCCGAGCGCGCCCGGGAACTGGCCGAACAGGTGCCTGGCCTGGCCCTGACCGAAGGGGGAGGCGTGCTGGTGACCTACGGCGAAGGGGACGAGGCGCGGCGGATCATCGTCCGCAATTCGGACATGTTCGCGGCCGAGGTGCCGGACGATCCGGGGTCGAGCATCGTGGCCGAGACCTCGTTTCTGGGCGAGGCGGCGCTGACGACGGCCCTGATCCGCCTGAAACAGGGGGAACAGCCGATCGTCGCCTTCACGACCGGCCACGGCGAGCCCTCGATCGACGCAATGGACCCGAGACGCCCGGGGCTGGGACAGTTGCGGGCGAGGCTCGAATCGGTGGGCATGAAAGCGGTTTCCTTCAATCCGGCCGGGCAGGTGCCGGAGGGGGCGTCGGTGGTGGTCGTGGCCGCTCCCGAGGAGACCATCGGGCCGGACGTAGTGGCCCGGTTGCGGGGGTTTGCCGACACCGGCGGGCGGATCCTGGTGATGGTCGGCAACACGACGCCGAGCGGCCTGGAACCGTGGCTGGAGGAGTGGGGCGCCGGGATCGAGGCGGGCCGGGTGGTCGATCCGGGCCTGGCCTTCCGGGGTCGGGCCGATTTGCCGCTGGTGCCGATCGAGCCGGGAGCGCGGAACCATCCGATCGTCGCGCCGATCGAGGGACGGATGATCCTGATGCCGCAGGCGGCGCCGATCGCGGTGAAGGCCGGAGCCGACGCGGTCGCGGCGTTCCTGGTGATGCCGCTCTTGCGGACAGGGGGAACGTCGTTCGTCGAATCGACGCCCGAGGCCGGCCCTCCGCAACGTGACGCGGACGAGGACCAGGCGGGGCCGGTGGTGGTGGCCGCGGCAGTGGCCGATCGGCCGAGCCCGACCGAACGCTCGCCGGAACTGACGCCGAGGCTCGTGGTGATCTCCAGCCCGACAGCCGCCGACAACCAGACGGTCGCGGCCGTCGGCGTGGCGAATCTCGATCTGATCGTCAACGCGATCAGTTGGTTGCAGGATCGGCCCGATCTGGTCGGCCTGGCGCCTCGGACCTACGTGGCCCGCGTCTTGAAGGCCGGGCCGAACCTGAGGGCGAAGCTGGTCTTGCTGCCGACCTTGCTGGCCGTTTCGGTGCTGGTGGGCCTGGGGGTGGCAACGTACCTGGCGCGGAGGGAGTGAGAGCGGGTTGCAGGGAAGGCGGATCCCTGAGGGGCTTGGGGACCGCACACAGTGGTCGAGATTGGCGACGCGTTTCGACTCGAATGGACTGGCTGGCTGAGGTGGCGGGATGATGGGCAAACGAGCAACGGTGGTCCTGCTCGTCCTCTTTTTTGGAGGGCTGGGGGCGCTCTGGTGGGCAAAGACGGCAGGTGTGCCGACGGCCGACGAGCGGCGGGCGATGGAAGGCCGCGTCTTGCCGCAGTTGCTCAAGGTGGAGACGACGGAGATTGCCCGGATCGAGGTCGAAGACCCAGGCTCGGGGGATCAGGTTGCGCTGGAACGCCAGGGAGATGACTGGCAGATCGTCGCGCCGATCAATGCCCTGGCCGATCGCCGGAAGGCCGAGGGGCTGCTCAACAACCTGAAGGGGCTTCAAAGCGCTCCCGAGGCGGGCACCCTGGCGGGGGATCCGGAACGGTTCGGACTGGAGCCGCCGGATCGGGTGATTCGGTTGTTTCGATCGGAGGAGCAAGAGCCGATCGCCTCGCTCGCCCTGGGAGACGAACTGGAACGCCTGCGCTACGTGAGGGCCGAAGGGGGGCCGATCACCCTGGCCGATGCGGTTCGCGTCGAACCAAACGCGGTGGACCCCCTGCTCTGGCGTGATCGTGGTCTGTTCGAGATCTTTTCGTATGACGTGAAGGCGATCAATGTGGTCGGCCCGGGTCGGCGGCTGAACGTGGTGTTCGATGGCGGTCGGTGGAGGATTGTCCATCCGTTCCGGGCTCCGGCCAATGCGGAAGCGATCAACGGATTGCTGGCCGATCTGGCCGAGCTGGACGCGATTGCCGGGGCCGAGGGGTTCGCGGCCGAGGATGTGGACGACCTTTCGCCCTATGGTCTTGATCCGGAGAACGCCACCACCATCAGCCTGCTGCCCGCGGGACTGACCGGACCTGCCGAGCCGCAGGTGGCGTATCTCGGGAGTGCCCCGGACGGCCAGGACGACCTGCGCTACGCGAGGCGAGAGGGGCAGGATGACGTGCTGGTGGTTCGCCCCCGGACGGTGGCCGACATTGGTCTGGACCCGCAATCCGTGCGGAGCCGGAAGGTGGTCGATTTCCGGCCGAACGAGGTGCTGGGGATTCGGATCGAGGCCGGAAGCCAGACCTCTCGGCTGGTGAAGGAATCGGACGGCTGGATGGTGCGATCGCCGAGCGAAGGGCCGGCCGATGCGATCGATGTGGCAACCTTGCTGGAAACGCTCGTCGGGTTGGAATCGGCCGAATTCTTCCAGGCGGAAACGGTCCAGAGCGAGCGGTCGGGACTCGATGCGCCGGCGGCGACCGTCTCGGTCTGGCTCGATCGGCCCGAGCCGGGAGACGACGACGGCCCGCTGTTCGAACGATCGGCCAATGCGTCGTTGAAAATCGGTCGATTCGATGCCGGTCGCAAGCTGGTGTACGGCCAACTGGAACGGGATGAGGAGACGGTCCTCGCCTTGCCGGAAACCGTCCTGAAGATCATTCCCGAAGGACGGCTTGCCCTGCGCGATCGGACCCTCGTGCGGCAGGACCCGAGGACCGTCGATCGGATTGAGTTGACCCGAGGGGCGCGATCGCTCGTTCTGGAACGCTCGGCCAGCCCCGGCGCGGGAGGGGGGCAAGGGGTCTGGCAGGTGGTCGAACCGACCGTCGCCCCGGCCGATCGGCTGGCAACGATGATGCTGATTGAAGGGCTGGCCCGTCTGCGTGCCGAGCGTTGGGTGGACGAATCGGAGGACGAGCGTTCGCGTTTTGGACTTGATCAGCCGAACGTCCGGGTGACGTGGGAAAGCGAGTCGGGCGAGCCGGCGGCGCGGACCCTGGTCGTGGGAGCGATGGTGCCGGATCATCCCGAAGAAGCGTACGCGACGATCGACACCGAGCCGGGAATTTTCACGATCGGCCCGAAGCTGCTGGCGGTGCTGGCGGCCGAGTTCCGCGAGCGGCGCTTGCTGGCGTTTCCGGTCGAGCAGGCGGTGCGGATCGCGGTTCGAGGCCCGGACACGGAGGTGGTGTTTGTTCGGGGAGACTCGGGAACCTGGGAGCCCGAGGCGGGAGCGGACGGCTGGCCGGAAGGGTACGACGCCGATCGGGTCGCGGCCCTGGCAGCGAGCCTCTCGGAGCTGACGGCCGATCAGATTGTGCAGGATGAGGGGCCGATGCCCGAAGGGAGCGGGCTCGATGCGCCGGGATTGACCATCGAGGTGCGGCTGGCTGATCCCGAGGGGGTGGCGACGGTTCGGCTCGGATCGGTGGTCAACGGGCTCCGGTTCGCTGCGATGGGGGCCGAAGGCCCTGGCGCGGTGTTCCTGGTTCCGGCCGAGCCGTTCGAGCTGCCGGCGCCCAAGTTGGGCGATCGGACGGATGAACAGCCTTGAGTCGATCGGTCGATCGGCTCGGGCCGTGACGAAATCGCAGTCACCCGGATCAGCATGCGAGCGCATGATGATTCGGGGGGCTGCGTTTTTGGGAATTGAGGGGTAGGCAGTGGATCGGGCGGGGGGTTCGATTATGATGGGGCTCGACTCGGAGAGGAGGGAGTGATCTCCGAATCGGCGAGGGAGACGTTTGGAGCGTCTGCCGGAGTGACGATCGAATCAACGGAGTCAATCGGATCGATGGAGTGTTTGGGACCACAGTGCGCCACCATGTTACTGGAGTGGCTCCGCACGCGAGCCGAGGCGATGCCGGCGGAAGGCGAGGACGTGCCGGGGCGAGTGTCGGCCGATGGTGCGTCGAAGCCGGTGCAAGGCATGCTGTGGTCGAGCGTTTCGTACGATGACGATGCGCCGGCGATCCGGTCGGAGGCGGAACTGGAGGGGGCGTTCGAACACCTCGAATACGCGGTCTTCCGTCGTTTCGAGAATCAACTGACACGGGCCGAACGGGCAAGGCTGGACAACACGATTCGCAACGTCCTGTTCAAGATTGAACGGTACGCGGCTCGACTGGCGGGCGAAATGGGCTCGGCCGTGGAGCGTCGCCGCCGGGTGATCGAGGAGATGGTGGTTGAGGCTCGGGAGAAGGCGGAGCGGTTGCGGCTGCAAGCGCGTCGGGCCGACCTGAAGCTGGCGCAACTGGCGGACCTGACGCCCGAAGGGTTTGAGGAGTTCGTGGCCGAGCTGTTCGAGGCGATCGGCTACACGGTTGATCGGGTGGGAGGCACGGGAGACGAAGGGGTCGATTTGCGTGTGGAGCGCAAGGGGCTTCGAGGGGTCGTCCAGTGCAAATATCATAAAAAAGGGGTGGTCGGTTCTCCCGAGCTTCAGAAATTTCTGGGGACGATTCACCACACATCAAGCCACAAGGGGTTTTTCGTGACCACGCGGACCTTTTCCCTCGCCGCCGAACGGTTTGCCGGCGACCATCCGATCGAGCTGGTGGACGGGCCGAGGCTCGTCGAACTGGTGCGCGAGGCGATGGGTCCGGGGGCAGTCAAGGAGCCCGAGCCGCTCTGGTTCTGACCGGCATTGGGGAGGGTCGGAAAAAAATTCGGCCTGAGTGTCCCGTGGCGGTCTTGACGACGTAGCATACAATGTCGCCTGTACGGACTCGCGAGCCGGGTCTGTTTCTCCCCCCTGGTTGATCGCCTTGAGGCACCCGCCGCGGGCACGACCGGGTCGAACCGAAACCCAAGCGATGGCCCGAACATGACACGATCTGTGGTTCGGGCTGAGGCAGTGGTTGTTCATCTGAGTTGATTGTGTTGGTCGGACCATCGACCGGCACATGCATTGCACCGTTCGGCACCTCGCACACGACCGAATCGAACGGTTCTCAAGAGTCTTGACTGGTGACCGCCTCGCGGCTATTCGTGTCAGAGAGAGACTGGGCACAGGGAGTCTGTGCCGCCGCGAACGTCCCAGCCAAGGAGGGTTATTGATGTCCTGCCCGAGCCAAACGTCCGCCCCCGCGACCGAGTTGAACCTGCCTGCCGAGTTCGAGGACCTGAGCGGTCTGATCGAGGCCGATCTCAAGGCGGTCGCTACCATGCTCACCCGACGCGCTCATGAGCGCCTCTTGCTGACGCGCCGCGAGTACCGCCAACTGCACCGCGACCTGCTCAGCCGCCTCTCCGAATCCGTCAACGAGACGATGGCCCCGCTGACCGCCGAGTGCCGCTAAGGACTCGGTTCGTCGGTGTGGTGTGGATCAGGATGATCGCGCCGAATGAGTGGCTTTGGGGGTTCGAGCAGGGAGGGTAAACCCCGATGGCGCGGATCATCCTCGGTGTAACCGGCTCGGTGGCGGCAATTCGCACGCCGATGCTCCGAGCCGCCCTGAGGGCCGAGGGGCACGAGGTTCGGGTGGTTGCCACGGAACCGGCCTTGAAGTTTTTTGACCCGGCCGAGCTGGGTCCCCCCGACCCGGATGACGCCTTGCGGATGGGCGGCCCGCTCTATCGCGATGCCGACGAGTGGGCCTTCGATCGCTGGAGGCGTGATGATCCGGTGCTGCACATCGAGTTGCGGCGCTGGGCCGAATTGCTGGTGGTCGCACCTTTGGATGCCAATACGCTGGGCAAGTTTGCGCTGGGATTGAGCGATTCGTGCCTGAGTTGCCTGTTCCGGGCCTGGGATTTTGCCCGTCCGGTGGTGCTGGCCCCGGCGATGAATACCTTGATGTGGGAAAGCCCCGTCACCCGTCGTCAATTGCGGCTCTTGCTTGAGGACTGGGGAGACGGCGGCCCCGATCGGGCCTGGACGCTCGACGAGGCCCCTGAGCTTTTCGAGAAACACGCGCCAGGGCTTCGGCTCGTTGGGCCGATTGTCAAACGCCTGGCCTGTGGCGACGAGGGACGCGGCGGCATGGCCGAGGTGTCTGAAGTCGTCGCCGCGGTTCGGATGGCGCTGGTTCGTAACGAACGTGCCGCCGATCCTGGGGGGCCTTTGCCCGATTGAGTGAAGGCTGCCCGTCGATTCGTCGATCAAGCCCCTCTGTCGGAGGTGCGATGGGCCGGGAGGTCCGAGGATCGGATCGAACCCCATCGAACGGCGAGCACGGACGGCTCCTTGAAGGGAAGGGCGAGGTTCACCATGCGAGGCTGGCGAGGCCCGATTGCGGCACTCCTGCTGTTGCTGATGGGCTCGGCACCGGCTGAGGGACAGTATTTCAACCTCACGAACCTCAAGTGGCTCAACCACCGGCTTGCCGGCCACGTCGACGATTACACCCAGAACCACGGCGAAGACCGGCGCATTTTTTCTCCGATTCTCGGCCGATCGCGCGACCTGTACGTCTACACGCCTCCCGGTTACGACCCGAGGCGGCAGTATCCGGTGATCCTCTGGCTGCACATGGGGTATGTGGATGAACACGTGTTCGTCGGCACCCCGGCCCTGCGGCGGCTTGACCGGATGATTCAGCGCGGGGAGATGCCGCCGGTGGTGATTGCCGCCCCCGACGCCACGGCCGACGGCGAGAACCGGACCACGGCGGTTCACTCATTGTTCGTCAATAGTCGGGTCGGACGCTTCGAGGACCACCTGGTCCACGAGGTCCTCCCGTTTGTGATGGCGCACTATTCGATCCGACCGGAACGGGAGGCGCACGGCATTCTTGGCCTCTCAGGCGGTGGGTTCGGCGGGATGAGCATTGCCATCCGACGCCGCGATCTGTTCGGCGCGGTGGCCACGCTGGCCTCGCCAATCAATGTGCGCTACGACGACATCCGGCCGAGCGGGCCCCGGTCGAGCTTCAACCCCGAGACGTACCGGTGGAAGGAATATTACGATCCGGATGAGGTTTACGGCGTCTTTTCATTCGGATTGCGGCGCACGCGAGCGTCCAAATATATCGGGCCGCTGTTCGGCGATGGCCCCGACGTGAACGATCACCTTCGTGCGTTGAATCCGGCCGATTTGCTGTTCACGAGCGGCCTTCAACCGGGCGAACTGGCGATCTTCTGCCACTTCGGCGGGCGGGACAACTGGAACTTCGACGCGCACGCTCTGTCGTTCGCTTGGCTGGCGGCCTCGCAGGGCGTGCATGTCGAGCTGGTGACCGACCCCCTGGCATCGCACAACATCCACTACTTCCGCGAGAACCAGGAAGACGCCTACCGCTTCCTGGGGCGTTATCTGTTGCCCCCGACCGGCCCCTGGATGCTGGCTCCGGGGCCGTGAGGGCGTCGGAGGCGGGCAAGATCAGGGGTGGGCCGTGCGGATCACGGTCGGGACGTGGAGTTGCGCTGACAATCTCGTCCGGAGACTGTCGATTTCAGTGGCGATCTCCTCCCTGTGTTCTCTTTGTATTCGACGTTCGCTTTCGGCCGCTTCGGCTGATTTGATCTTGGCGAGTTGGCCGAGCAGGTGATCCCGTTCCGAGGCGAGCATAGCCTCCTGACGTTCGTGGATCTTCGCGGTTTCCAGGCTGGAGCGTGCCGGGTCCGATTCTTCCGCGGCGTTCAATCGGGCATCGATGGCGATGCGGTCAAGTCTGACCTGGCGAAGTCGTCGGAGACCGTCGAGGAGTTCCGCCTCAAGGACGGGCCGGTTGACCTCGCGCCCGCCGGGTTCGAGGACGAGGCGAGACAAAGGCTCGATCGAGTGATTCTTCGCTTCAAGTCTCGTGGTGGACTGGACAAGCATTCCTTCGAGTGACTGGATACGCTTCTCAATCGCTGCCTGATACTGTTCGACGAGTGTTTGGCAAGCATATCGGACCACGGCGTTGACGACGATCGCACCCTGCGACGGAGGGAGGCCGCGAGAGGAAATCGTGATGATCGAGGCATCCCGGTCGATCTGAAAGTCGAGGTCTTCGGCCAGGGCTGAGACCACGTTCTCCGATTCCTTGACGAAGGGAAGCCTGGCAACCTCGGGGTCCTCGGCGACCTCAAGGAGGACCTTCCGACTTTGCAATCGTGTGACGTAGATGGTCAGATGTCTGTGTGCAGCCGCCTCACGATCTGCCGGGTCCATGGCGCCGATCCAGGTCTGTTTCGGTAGCTGGATCACAGCCGTGGGGCGATCACCCTGCCCGGAACACTCCTTCTGAGCTGCGAACGCATCCCCGGGGTTCAGAACAATTGTGGCGGCAAGCATCAAGAGGGTCATCGACGCACGAAAAATCACACGATTCGGGAGTTGAGTGTTCGATCTCACCAGTCACCTCCGTTGTGGAGTCTAAACTCAAACATGCGGAGAAATGATTGTTCGTAAAGCAAAGATGCTTGAAGGATCGGCTTCATCAGTTCTGAATGAACCTGCCTGGGCCGTTGCTACAAGAACGGCCGGATGATCGAGTGTGATCATGGCGAGATGGAAATTCAAGCATCTCGGCTGGCAGCGTGGCGTCAGGGCGACGACGCCGAGCCCACCGATCGTCCTGCGAGAAGCGCCCCCAGGAGGCAGGGGAGGATGCCCAAGCCCGCGGCGATGGTGCCGGGATCGAGGCTGCCGGCGAGCATGCGGGCGGTGACGGCGGAGAGGAAGACGCCGAGCATCGCGCCGAAGCCGGAGAGGAGGGCGAGGGAGGCGGGGCGATCGTGAGGCCAGAATGCGGCGAGCAGCAGCCAGGTGGAGAGGATGAGGTCGGCGATCAGGAAGGGGTGGACGAAGCGGCCGGCCGCGGCGTTGCCGGCCTGCCAGGCGAGCACGACGAGGGCAAGAATCGCGGCGGTGAGGCGGGCGAGCGTGAGGGGCCTGGGCATGGGGAGGATTCAGCCGTGTTTGGTCTTGTAACCGATCGAGGCGAGGAGAGACTCGACGCGGTCGAGGTGGCTCCCTTGGATCTCGATCGAGCCGTCGTCCTTGACCGTGCCGCCGCCGCCGATGGCGGTTTTGAGCTGAGCGGCCAGCGCGGGCAGGTCGTTGCCGAGCGGATCAAGCCCGCGAACGGTGGTGACGGATTTCCCCTTCGGTCGCTTCTCGACCCGGATGCGGGCGGTCTGGCGACTCGGGTCGATGCGCTCCGGGACGGGAGGCTCGGCGGGAGGGCAGGTGCATTCCGCTTCCAGGGCCCCGCAGCGTTCGCAGCGCGGGGGGCGGTCCCATTGTGTTCCGGCGAAGAGTCGGCCCATGAGAGGAGGGGCTCCGGGAGGAGGGAATGAGGGGAGGAATGAGCCACGGATGAAACACGGATGAAACACGGATGGGAAGACAGATCAAGAGAGAGCAGAGAGAACCGGACAGGAGAAGTCAATTCGATGAGAGAATGGATTCTCTTGATGTAAATCCGTGTTCCATCCGTGTTTCATCCGTGGCTCAAGTTTCTCTTCTATTCTGCGTCCCGGGGATTACTCGGGGACCATGCGGTATCTCGGATAAATGGAGACGCCGAGGTTGCCTCGCTTGGCGTAGAGGAAGGCGAGGTGGTGGTCGAGGTGGCCGACGGAGCTGCGGACGAGGTCGGCCAGGGTGACTCGGCCTCGCTCGGTGTGGTTGCCGGATCGGGCGAAGTCGGATTCGGGGAGCGACCGGAGGATGTGGGCGATCCATCGGCGATTGGCGACGAACATGCTGACGGCTTCCTCGACGGGAAGGGACTGGTAGTCGAGCCGGGCGCACCAGGCGTTCTCGTCGTAGGCCAGCAGGGTCGGAGCGTCCTCGGCAATCACGCGCTTGATGCGGTCGCCGGCGACGAGGTCGCTATCGAGCAGGTGAATGGCCAGCTCGGCGAGGCTCCAGGCGCCGGGGCCGGGCCGGGCGGTTTCCTGCTCTCGGGAGAGGCTGGACATGGCGTAGGCGAGCAAGGGACCACCCTTTTCGTAGTGGTCGATCAAATCGTTCAGCGTCACGATGCGGGCTCCATCAAGCGGGGAGGATTCGGGTCGGCAACGGGGTGGGGTTCAGGGGGCGATCTCTTTGCGCCAGATGGCCAGGCGGGGCTCGGTGTATTCGAGGAACCAGATTTCCTCCTCGACCCCCAGCTCCTCGGCGAAGCGGTGGGCGACGAGGTAATTGACCACCTCCAGCGAGGCGGCGAGGAAATCGGTGCGGGGGTCGAGGGTGTCGATCGGGTTGTGGAAGATGAAGCGGAAGACGAGGACCCGCTCGTCGATCGGGCCGTCGGCCGAGAGGAAGCGGCCGTCCATCTCGTAGATCGAGTAGCCGCGAGACGCCTGGCAGAGGGTGCGGATCCACTGGTGCTCGTCGAAGGCGGGGTCGCGTTGGCGGGCCTCGGCAATCAGGCTGCGGACGAACGGGACGGATCGGATGGCGTCTTCGTTGAACAGGTCTTCGAGCACCTCCTCAATCTTGCCGAAATAGCCTAATTTTTTCGGCAGGATGACCTCGTACATCCGGGCCGGCTTGGGTCCTTCGAGCCGGTAGGCTCCCATCGCGTCCCTCCTATTGTGCCGAATCGGTGACGAGGACGAAGCCGGTCTTTTGTCTCGCCCCACAGTGTACCGATCGGGCCGCAAGGTTCCCAGCAATCGAGGCGAGGGGGTAGAGATCAGGAGGCGATGGGGAGACGAAATTCGGGGGGTGTTGCAAGTGCGATTGATCCGACGGGCGGATCGCACTAGAATGGGCATTGTTCACGTTGTTCATGAAACTACTGAAGATTGACGTCTTTTCACGCAGGAAAGCGGCGATCTCGGAGAGTGTTCGCACCGAAGAGGGATGGAGGGGCCTCGTGAGTACCGGCGGCAACGGCGCACCGAAGCAGAGCAAGGCCGAAACCTTGAAGCTGGAGAGCCAGTACCTGAAGCTCCCGCTGATTGACGAGGTGAATGCCGGAGGCAACTCGATCAGCGAACCGGCGATGCAGGTCTTGAAGTTTCACGGTTCGTATCAGCAAGATGACCGCGATGTTCGGGTGCAACGGCGTCGCGAGAAGCAGGAGGTCGCTTACTCGTTCATGGTCCGGGTCCGGATTCCGGGCGGTCGGATCAACGCGAAGCAGTATCTCGCGTGCGATGAGCTGGCCCGAACCGTTGGGAATGAGACGCTGCGGATCACCACGCGGCAGGAGTTCCAGCTTCACGGCATCTTGAAGCAGGACCTGAAGGCGACCGTTCGCAAGGTGAACGAGACCCTGCTCGACACGCTGGCTGCCTGCGGCGACGTGGAGCGGAACATCTTGAGCTGCCCGGCGCCGTTTCACGGCACCGTCCGCGACCAGATGCAGGAGGATCTGCTGAAGCTGGCCGCGCACCTGAGCCCCCGGGCGACGAGTTACTGGGACATCTGGCTCGACGGCGAGAAGATCGAGAATCCCGACGCGCCGAAGCCTCAGCCGGCCCTCGTGCCGACCCCTGGCGACGACACGGTTGAGCCGATCTACGGCAAGACCTACATGCCCCGGAAGTTCAAGACCGCCTTTGCCCTGCCCGAAGACAATTGCACGGATGTGTACGCCAACGACCTTGGCTACATTGCCGTGGTCGAGAACGGCGAGCTGGTTGGCTACAACATCGTCGTCGGCGGCGGGATGGGCACGACCCCGAGCGCGAAGAAGACGTTCCCGGCGGTGGCGGTCGATCTGTGCTACGTGCCGCGGTCGGAGGTGCTTCGCATTGGCGAGGCGGTGGTGAAGGTTCAGCGCGACTTCGGCGACCGGAGCGACCGCAAGCGGGCCCGCCTGAAGTACGTCATTTACGACTGGGGGATCGACGCCTTCAAGGCGAAGGTTGAAGAATACCTCGGCGAACCGCTGGCCCCCTCGAAGCCGATCACGGTGAACGAGGTGGACGACCACATGGGCTGGCACGAGCAAGGAGACGGGCGCTGGTTCCTCGGCATTCCGGTCGAGAACGGCCGGATCAAGGACGAGGGATCGGTGCGGATGGCCAGCGGCCTGCGGGCCTACTTCGAGAAGTACGGCACCCCGGCTCGGCTGACCTGCTTGCAGTCGATCTTGCTCATCGACATTCCGACGGAGCGCAAGGACGAGGTCAACGCCTGGCTCCAGGAGTACGGGATCGCCTCGGTCGAGCAGACCTCGACCGTCCGACGCTGGGCGATGGCCTGCCCTGCCCTGCCCACCTGCGGCCTGGCCGTGACGGAATCGGAGCGGGTGCTCCCTTCGGTCATGGACCAGTTCGAGGAGGCGATGTCCCGGCTCGGCCTGGAAGGCGAACGCTACGCCGTCCACATGACCGGCTGCCCGAACGGGTGCGCCCGGCCGTATAACTGCGACATCGGCCTGGTGGGCCGGGGGGCCTCGAAGAATCCCGACGGCTCGCCCGGGCCGGGGACGTACACGATTTTCCTCGGCGGTCGGGTGCAAGGGGACCGGCTGAACACGGTCTTCAAGGACTACGTGCCCCTGGAAAAGATCGTCGAGGAACTGGTCCCCGTCTTCTCCCGCTTCAAGGCCGATCGCCAGCCGGGCGAGGCCTTCGGCGACTTCTGCCACCGGGTCGGGGTTGAGACGCTCGCAGCCGAAGAAGAAGAAGCGGCGAAGGCGTGAGACGGAGTGAGTTCGGAGAAGCTCGCGCAGAGCCTTGGAGACACGGAGACGAAGTTTTGGTTATCTCTCCGAGGCTCTGCGGCTCTGCGTGAGATCTTCTCACCCAGGGCTTGCTCGGGATAGGATGAGGGGCCTGCCAGCCGGGAGGGAAGGCCCCATGATGACCGACGATGACGAGACGCTTCAGACCTTGATCGAAACAGCTCGCCGGGCGAGCGAAGCGGCGTATTGTCCGTACAGCCGGTTCCCCGTGGGCGCGGCGGTGCTGGCGGAAGACGGGGCGATCGTCGGCGGGTGCAATGTTGAGAATGCGTCATATGGCCTGACGGTCTGCGCCGAGCGGAACGCGATCTTCGCGGCAGTGGCGAAGGGATTGACGACGATCCGCGCAGTGGTCGTGTTCACGCCGACCGAGACGCCGACGGCCCCGTGCGGGGCGTGTCGTCAGGTGATCCATGAATTCGGGCCGGGGGCGGAGATCATCAGCGTGTGCGACGGGCCGGATCGATTGCGGGCAAGGCTTGCCGAACTCTTGCCGGCGGCATTCGGGCCGAGGGCACTCGATCCTGCCGACGATCCAAAACGGCCGCTTTCATGAATATCCCTGATGACGAAAATGTTTATGCGGCACCCGGAACGCCTGCCAGGAGAGACTCCCCCGACCCTGGTAGTGAGCCCGACCTGGCATTCATGGCCCGCTGGGAGCGGTGGCGGGTGCTCTACAACCTCGTCCTGGTGGTCGAGGTGATGGGGATTGTCATCGGGATGGACAGGTGGCAATGGATGACGGAGGCCGAGTTCTGGGAGTTGCTGGTCTTCGGCGCCCTGGGAGCGAACCTGTGCTTCTGTGCCGGCCCGGTGGTGGAAGCGTACCTGAGGTGGCTCGGGGTGAAGGGCGAGATGCTCGGGCCGCTCCTGTTCGGCCTGGGGATGATCGTGGCCACGGTCGGGACTCTGATGAGCCTAATCCTGTACGAGAAGGCGGCTGTCATGTTCTGAGGCTCGTGGGGTCGGACGAGGGGCCTGGCGGTCGTTACAATCAGTGGGCCTCGGGCCCGTGGCATCGGAACCGGCCCCCTTCCCTGGTCGGCGTGATTGACGCTCGAATGACTGCAAGCGACCGAGATGACGCATGAGTGTGTCCCCTGCCCTGATCGCCGAGCGGCTCGACGCCGACCGGCGTGCCTTGCTTGATCTGAGCTTGCGCAATCCGCTGTTGAATTATCGAGCAAGGCGGCGAGGCTTGACGATCGTCGGGGAATCGCCCGCGGAGATCGTGCGGATTCTCCTGCGCGACGGCAAGCGGATGACCTTTGAGCCGGCGCTGGAACGGTCGGAGGAGCAGGCGGCGGAAGGGGAAGCGGTCGAGGGGAACGGCGTGCTCGAGTTGCCGCCGATCGACCCGACCGACCTGAAGCTTCAGACCGATGTGCCGGAAGACCAGCTTCAGGACCGCTTACTGGCGATTGACGCGGCGGCGCGGACATCGGTTGAGGAGATGGGGGTCAACACGCTCTTTCTCGCGCTCGGGATGCTGAACTGGTCGGAGGAGCAGAACGGCCGGAAGGTGTGCGCGCCGTTGATCCTTCTGCCCGTGGCGCTGAGCCGGGCGAACGCTCGGGATCGGTTTCGGGTCCGATTTACGGGTGAAGACTTCGGCACGAATCTGTCGCTGGCCGAACGGTTGCGGGCGGGGTTCGGAATCGAACTTCCTGAGATTCCGGGGGCCGACGACCTCGACCCGGTCGCCTACTTCGACGCGGTGGATGCGGCGGTTGCGCGGGAAAAAGGCTGGAAGGTTGATCGGGATGCGGTGGCGCTGGGGTTCTTTTCGTTCAGCCGATTGCTCATGTACCGGGATCTGGACGCGACACGGTGGCCGGAAGGGTCGGGGCCGTCGGGGCATCCAGTGGTGTCGGGATTGCTGGGGGAAGGAATCGAGGAAGGGGAGGCGGCGATCGGAGAGGACGAGCATCTTGACGCGAAGCTCGGACCGCTCGACGTGCGGCCGGTGCTCGATGCCGACGGATCACAGATGCTCGCCCTGGTCGATGCGAGCCAGGGGAGGAACCTGGTGATTCAGGGGCCTCCGGGGACGGGAAAAAGCCAAACGATTGCGAATGTGATTGCCGATGCCGTCGGTCGGGGCCGCACCGTTTTGTTCGTGGCCGAGAAGGCGGCGGCGCTCGAAGTCGTGCATCGTCGGCTCGATGCCGTGGGGCTGGGGGCGGCCTGTCTGGAATTGCACAGCAACCGTACGCGCAAGCGAGACGTACTGGATGACCTGCGGCGGACCTTGCAACTGGGGCGCCCAAGAGTGGGAGCGGCCGAGGAAGACGCGAAGGTGCTGGCCGACCTGCGTGGCCGGCTCAACATCGTGGCCGAGGCGGTGAACACGCCGATCGGGGCCAGCGGCATCAGCCCGCACGACGCGGCGGGTCTTCTGCTTCGTGAGCGGACCGCGCTGGGTGATGCGGTACCGCCGCCGATCGACGTGCCGGGGATGGCTGACTGGTCGGGCCCCGAGTTTCAGGCGAAGGAACTGCTCGTCGAACAGCTTCAGGCGAGGCTGGCCGCGGCGAATGATTCCGAAGATGACCAGACGTTGAAATGGTCGTCGCGCACGCTCTGGACACCCTCGGATCAGTCGGAGCTGGCTCGCCTGGCGGCCCTGGCTCGGGAGGCGACCGATACGCTGAAAGCGGCCTCGGCGGAACTGGCCGAGGCGCTGGGTGTGGCGGCTCCGACTGATTGCGCCGGGGCGTTGGCGATGGCTGAGGCGGCGATGCCTCCCACCTCGGGCGGTGATCCACAGCCGTTTCCGCTGGATGATCCGAGCTGGGAGGAGCATCGGGCCGCGCTGGACGTCTTGCTCGACGCCGGATCGACGTTTGCCGCCTTGCATGAACGGTTCGATGCGCAGTTGATGCCCGAGGCGTGGGATCGTGACCTGATCGAGACGCGGGCGACCTTCAATACCGTCGGCCGTCGCTGGTGGCGGTGGTTCTCGGGATCGTATCGCCGGGCTCGGTTCCGCCTGGCAACGCTTTGTCGAGGAGAGCCGCCGCGATCGAACGCGGAGATGCTGGGGCTGGTGGATGCCGTGCTCGATGCGCAACGGCTTCGCAAGACCATTCAGGAGCATGCCTGTCTGGCCGGTCATCTGTTCGGTGGTCAGTGGAAGCGGGAGTCGTCGGACTTTGTGGAGCTGGCCGAGGTCACGCGGTTCGCGAGACGGGTTCGGGAGGGGGTGCGGGACAATCAACTCCCCGAGGAAACGATCCAGGCATTGACGAATGACAAGGTGGTGCGGCGGGCCTCGGAGCCGGCAAAACGGGTGCGAGACGCCCTGGAGGCACACCGTGTTGCGCTGGATCGGCTGGCCGATTTCGCGGGTTTGGATCGTTTGCAAGGAAATGAGGATTCGTTTCAAGAATTGCGCGATCGGATTGAATGGGCGAGCCATCGGGCGGAACGTCTGCACGCGATTGCCCTGGTGAATCAGCGGGCGGCCTCGTGCCGAGAGGAAGGGCTTGGAGCGATTGTCGAGGCGGCACAGAGCTGGCCGGAGGCTCCGCAATTGCTGGCAACGGCCTTCCGGGTGCGCTGGGCTGAAACGTTGATTGATCGTGCCGCCCGCGAGCGGCCGGCGCTGGCCGGGTTCTCCGGAGGGGATCACGAGGCGATTGCCGGTCGATTTGCGGCGGTCGATGTGAGCGTGCTCGGGCACAACCGGGCCTGGGCAGCGGCCGAGCACTGGGAGCGGTTGCCGAGGCGTCAGGCGTTGGCGGGCGACCTGGCCGTCTTGCGTCGGGAGCTGGAAAAAAAGACACGTCACCTGCCGTTGCGAGTTCTGTTCTCACAGGCCGGCAGAGCGGTGCAGGCGGTCAAGCCAGTCTTCCTGATGAGCCCGCTGTCGGTCGCGGCGTACCTGGAGCCGGGGCAGCTTGGGTTTGATCTGGTCGTCTTCGACGAGGCGAGCCAGGTGCGGCCGGTCGATGCCCTCGGGGCCTTGCTGCGTGGTCGGCAAGCCATCGTCGTGGGGGATGATCGCCAGTTGCCTCCCACCACCTTCTTCGACCGTTTGACGGCCGGTGACGAGGGAATGGAGGAGGATGAGGAGCGGCTGGCCTCGGCCTCCGATGCGCTCGAAAGTGTGCTTGGCCTGTTCCTGGCTCAGGGGGCAGCACGGCGGATGCTCCGCTGGCATTATCGGAGCCGGCACGAGTCGCTAATTGCCGTCTCGAACCGGGAATTTTACGACGGTCGGTTGATCGTCTTCCCCGGCCCCGAGGGAGACCGATCGGCTCGGGGCCTGGTGTTGCGGCACCTGCCCGAGACGGTGTACGACCGGGGAGGCTCGCGGACCAATCCGGAAGAAGCCGCCGCCGTGGCCTCGGCGGTGATGGATTTTGCCCGAGCACAACTGGCCGAGCCGGCCGATCGTCGCCTGACGCTTGGCGTGGCCGCCTTCAGCGCGGCGCAGGCCGAGGCGATTACGCGACGGCTGGAACGCTTGCGGCGTGATGATCCGTCGTGCGAGGACTTCTTCGCCGAAGGGGGATTCGAGCCGTTCTTCGTCAAGAATCTGGAAAGTGTGCAAGGAGACGAACGCGATGCCATGTTCATTAGCGTCGGTTATGGACGCGATGCCGACGGTCGGGTGTCGATGAACTTCGGTCCTTTGAATGGGGAAGGGGGAGAGCGTCGGCTCAATGTCTTGATTACCAGGGCACGCTTGCGCTGCGAGGTGTTCACCAATTTACGGGCGACCGATCTGGACCGTGGGCGATCGACGGCCCGAGGGGTGGCCTCGCTGCGAACCTTCCTTCATTTTGCCGAGCGAGGAACCTTTGATGGAATGGAGGGCTCGGCGGGCTCAACGATTCCCCTCTCGACGTTTGAGGAGGTGCTTGCGAAGGCGATTGAGCAGGAAGGGTACGAGGTGGCTCGGGCGCTGGGATCGGCCGAATCGCGCGTCGATCTGGCGGTGGTCGATCGGGACGATCCGGGGCGTTATCGGCTTGGGATTCTTTGTGATGGGCCGTCGTACGCCGCGCCGCGATCGGCGAGGGACCGCGACCGGATTCGTCCGGCGGTGCTTCAGGGGCTCGGTTGGCGATTGGCGCATGCCTGGTCGGCAGACTGGTGGCACGACCCGTCGGGAACCCTGGCCGGATTGATGGCGGTGATCGAGGCCGATCCGACCGATCCGGTCAAGCTGCCCTCGGTCCCTCGCCCTGCGTCGATTGCCCGGGAGGAACGGAGCGACGAGGAGCTGGATGTGCCCGCCTTGCCGCCGTATCGGGTCGCCACGCTCGACCTGGGGACCGAACCGGTCGATCCGATGGCTCTGTCGAGCGACCGGCTGGCGGCCTGGGTGGCGGAGGTGGTCCGGGTGGAAGGGCCGGTGCATGAGGCGGATGTTGTTCGTCGCCTGGCTGATGCGATTGGCCTGAAGCGACTGGCGGGCAAGCCGAAAGAGGCGATCGAGCAGGCGGCCTCGGCCCCCTTCCGGGATGGCGGGGCGATTCGGCGCCGAGGGGCGTTCCTCTGGCCCGCCGACCTCGATCGACCGCAGCCGCGCGACCGATCGAGCCTGCCGACGGCCTCGCGACGCCTGGAATACGTTGCTCCGGAGGAGGTGGCCGCCGCCGCCGAACGGGTGGTGGCCGATGCGATTCGGGTTGCTCCCGACGACCTGCCCGCCGCCGTCTGCCGATTGCTCGGCTTCCCTCGCACGACCGACGAGATGCGCAATCGGGTGGCCTCGGTCGTCGCGTCGCTGATTGATTCCGGCCGTCTGATCCGGCACGGAAACCGGCTCGTGATCGCGACGGAATCGGTCCGAACGGAAGGGGACGCCAACGGCTCGAATCCCTCGTCAGCACCATGACGAGGGGACCGGGAGGAGAACGCAGGACCATTGGATCAGGTATTCTGACGAAAATAGGTAGAAAAAATCTCCCAGCCTGCCTCGCCGGATCGCTATGATAAAGAAGAGACGTTGAACGCCCCGGTGCTGTCGTGTTGCTCCTCTCCTCCTTGCACGCACCACCGATCTGAGATCGCGACCCGGTTTCACACGATGCCGATGATGATGCTGCGCCTTGCGCTTCCACTGGTTCTCGTGTCACTGATGATGCCCTGGTTCCGCGAGGCTCGCGCGGATCAAGGCGACGACGCCGACCGATCGGGGGTGGTGGCCCTGGTCGGCGGTCGGTTGCTGACACAGACCGAAGCCGGGACGATCGAGGGAACGATCCTCGTGCGCGACGGCCGGATTGAGGCCGTCGGCGAGGCGGTCGAGATTCCTGAGGGGGCCGAGCGGATCGACGTCTCGGGCCTGACCGTGACGCCGGGCCTGATCGACGCAAGGAGCGTGCTCTGGCTACCTTCGGCGACCCGGCGCGATGGGGGAAACGACGGAGCGCTGAACATCCTTGATGGGGTCGATCCGTTCGCCGACGACTGGATCGACGTGGCCCGATCGGGAGTGACCGCCGTGGCGGTTCAGCCGAGCAACGAGGGACGGCTCGGTGGCCGGGGGGCGGTGCTTCGCGTTGGTCCGGGAGGGACCGTTGAGGAGCTGACCCTCAAGGCCGATGCCTTTGTGCAGGCTGCGCTGGGGGTGAGCAACGCGTCGGGCAACTCGGTGCTCCGCTACCAGCAGTTCGAGCAGCTCAAGCGAACCCTCGACAGCGTGAAGCGCTACAAGGAGGAGTGGGAATCGTACGAGAAGGCCCTCGCCAAGTACAACGAGGCCAAGGAGAAGGCCGCGAAGAAGGACAAGGACGAGAAGAACGAGAACGCCGAGAAGGAATCGAAGGACGACGACACGAAGCAATCCGAGACGAAAGAGGGTGAGGAGTCGCAGGACGACGACCCGGACGAATCCGGCGAGGACTCGGGGGCTGGTCCCACGCAGGACGAGGAGGAGGGGGACGACGACGGCAAGGAGGAGGGCGAGACACCTGCCGACTCGAAGGACACGTCTGAGAAAGACGATGATTCGGACACCAAGAAGGACGAGCCTCCGAAGGAACCGGAGCGGGATGAAACCAAGGAGTTTCTGGTCGGCCTGCTCAAGGGAGAGGTGCCGCTTCGGATCGAAGTGCATCGCGAAGACGACCTGATCAACGCGCTGGCGCTGGCGGAGGAGTTTGACCTGAAACTGATCGTCGAGGGGCTGAGTGATCCGCAATCAACGCGAGCGGAACTGGTTGCGAAGCGCACGCCGATGGTGCTCGGGCCGATTCTCGAATTGGGGAGCCCACCGCCGTATCGACGCAACCGAGATCGATCGTGGCCGTCCGGAATTCCGGCCGAGGATAGTCGATGGGCGATCGGCACCTACAGCGATCGGCCGAGCGATTCCGCCCTGCTCCGCGCCCATGCCGCCTCGGCCGTCGCCCGAGGCGTGCCGCGTGATCGGGTCTTGCGGGCCCTGACCGCTGGAGCGGCCGAGGTGCTCGGCCTGGCCGACGACCTGGGGACGATCGCCGAAGGGAAACGAGCGGATCTCGTCGCCTTCGCGGGGGATCCGATCGACCCGGCCACGGCCGTCGCTCTGGTCCTCTCCGGGGGGGACGTCGTTTATCGGAATGACCAGGTGGCGCCGACCGAGGACGACCTGGCCACGGTGGTTGATCTCGACCTGCCCGATCGCTTGCCGAGTCGGTTCGTGCTGCGGTCGAGACGGTTTGTGCATGATGACGGGACGACGAAGCCGGGGGCCTTGCTCGTCGTTGACGGGACCATCGCGGCCAGTGGCGAAACGGTCGAGGCCGAGGATGACGTGCCAGTCTTTGACGTGGGAGACGCGATCGTTTCTCCCGGATTGCTGACCGCGCACAGCACGCTTGGCCAGGGGCGGGCGGTCGCCGAATCGGCCGGGGCCGATGCCGGGTTCCTGCAAGCCGTCGATGCCTTCGATCCGAACGGCCGAACCGTTCGGGAGATGGTGCGGGGCGGGGTCTTGCGGGCCGGGTTTGCGCCGGCTTCGGCGAATGTGATCGGCGGGGCCGTGGGAGCGGTGCGTCTCGGATCGGATGAGCCGGTGGTGAATCCGGTGATCGGGATGAATCTGGTGCTCTCGTCCGCGTCGAGGAACCTGGATCGGTTCCCGGTGAGCTTGCCGGGCCAGGTGTCCTTGATCCGACAGTTCCTGGGCGAGCAGGGAGAAGCCGACCCCGATGTCCGACGCTCGCTCGACTATTACCTGAGCGGTCCGGCCATCGACCGCCTCGACGCCGTTCGACGCGAGCGCGCTGCCCTGCTTCGAGACGGCCAGTGCGGGGCGTTCATCGAGGTGGACGAGGAAACCGAAGTGGCCCTGGCGCTCGACTTGGCGGAGGAGTTGGGAAGCTGTGTGGCGCTGGTCGGCCCCGGAGCGATCGAAACCCAGCTTGATCGGATCGCCCGCCTTGCGAGTGAAGGGCCGGACCTTGTGCTGGTGGCGCGGCCAATGCCTTCCGGGCCGGAGCAGGTGCGACGGTGGGCGAGCATTCGCCAGGCGGTCGAGGCCGGCGCCGGGCTCGTGTTTGCGGCCGATGATCCGGAGGAGCTTCGCCTGCTGGCCGCTTCGGCCGTGGCCGCCGGCCTGCCGAGAGCAACGGCATTGCAAGCCCTCGCCGTCATGGATCCCATCGCGCTCGACGAACCCGGCTCGTGCTGGGAATCGGGCCGCCCGGCCGATTTCGTGATCTGGGACGACACGCCGATCGACCTGTCGAGCCGTCCGTTGACGGTGGTGGTCGATGGGCGTATCGTTCCCTGACGTCATGATGCAAATCTATGTGTGAGTATCTCCATCACTGTCGGGCAGACCAATGTCTGCCCCGTCGGCCGGCAGGCCGGAGCTTGCCCTACCCCGAGTCGAGCCGCACCATGAGCCGATCGCTTCGTGTGAGAATTCGAACCTGGGTTTTCGCGATCTTGCCGCTGATGCTGTTCCCGGTTGGCTCAGGGGCCGCGGTCGGGGCGGAAGGGGACATTCTCATCCGGGCCGGAACGGTGGAGACGGTTGAGGGTGACACCTTTGCTCCGGGGGCGGTCCTCGTTTCGGAGGGGAAGATTGCCGCGGTGGGGGCGTCGGTTGAGGCTCCCGAGGGAGCCGAAGTGATCGACCTGGGAGAGGGCTCGACCCTGCTTCCCGGCTTTGTGGATGTGGACTTGCCAGGGGGAGTGATCGGGCCTTCGGTCGAGATCACTCGGGAAATCACGCCGAGGTTCAACCCCTTGCCGGCGATTGACTGGTCGTCGCGGTCGTTCGTCGAGGCGCTGGCCGGCGGTACGACGGCGGGAGCCTTGATCCCCCTGAGCGAGAATGTCGTGCCCGGAATGGCCCCGGTGGTCAAGACGGCCGGATCAGGTCGGGTGGTGGAGGCCGAGGCGGCGCTGGTGGTGACGATCGCGTCTGATCCGGCCTCACGCAACCGATCGCGGACCCGGCCCGACTCGATCTACGTCCGCCAGCCGACGAACCGGATGGGAGTAGTTGCGATGCTCCGCGATGCCATGAACCGGGCCTCTCGTGGAGCCGATCCCGACCTGGACACGACCTTGCCGATCGAGGCCGACCCGTACGAACCGCTGCGCGACGTGATTCGCGGTCGGCGGTCGGTCTTGACCGTCAGTCGTACCGATTATGATATCTTGACGTCGCTTCGGCTAGCCGGTGAGTTCGGTTATGTGCCGACGATTCTGGGCGGGCACGAAGCCTACAAGGTGGCGGAGCCGCTGGCGGCCGTGGGCTCGGCGGTGGTCCTTGGCCCGTTACGAATCAATGGGGCGTATGGCCCCGAGCGGACCGAACTGGCCTGGAATACGGCTGGTGTCTTGCACGAGGCCGGTGTGGCGGTCGCCCTGTCCGGGGGTGATTTGCTGGAGCAGGCCCGGTTCGCGGCGCGGTTCGGCTTGCCGAAGGATGAGGCCCTGAAGGCGATCACGATTGAGCCGGCAAAGGTGCTCGGCGTGAACGATCGCCTCGGGTCGATTGCGGTAGGAAAAGCGGCCGATCTTGTCGCCCTGCAAGGCGATCCTCTGGAATTCACGACCCCCGTGCGCTGGGTGATGGTCGACGGCGTCGTCCAATTCCCCCGCCCCGAGCCCTCGCAGGAGGACTGAACCTGTCATGGCGACGACGCAACGATCCGGTGTGTGGAACAGTGGTCTGGCTCTGATTCTGACGTTCACGATCGCCGTGTTGCCGACGGTGGGAGCCGACGCTCAGGAGCAGCTGGCGATCAAGGGCGGACGCATCGTGCCGATCGTCGGCGAACCGATCGACGACGGCGTGATCCTGATTCGGGACGGGACGATTCAGGAGGTGGGCAAGGACCTGGAGATCCCGATTGAGGCCAGGGTGATCGACGCGACGGGTAAGACGGTGTTGCCCGGCTTTGTCGAGCCGCATAGCCCCGAACCGCTGGTACAGCCGAACGAGGTGAACCCGAACGTGCCGTTTGTGACGGTCGTCGACGCGGTGGATCCGAATGCGATCTACTTCGAAGAAGCACGCCGCAACGGCGTGACCGCCGTCCATGCGATTCCCGGCAACAGCACGATGTTCGGCGGCAAGTCGGCCGTGGTGAAGACTTCGGGCACCTTTGCCGAAGACATGGTGTTAAAACGAGACGCCGGCCTGAAGCTGTCGCTTCGCCCTGCGGGTAGCTCGAGCCGAATGAGTCACCTGGCCCGGCTGCGCCGCGAGCTGGACGAAACGAAGCGGTACATGGCCTCGCTCGAGGAGAAGGCGCAGGAATCGGAGGACGAGGCGAAGGACGACGACACGGCCGATGAGGAATCCTCCGACGATCCGAAGGCTCCGCAAGACGAGGACGAGGCGAAGGACGACGACGATTCGAACTCGGCATCAAACCCCGAGGATGCCGCTCCTGACGCTCAGCGCGAGGCGATGGTCCGCCTGCTCAAGGGGGAGCTGCCCGCGTTCCTCTACTGTGAGCTGGCGATGGACGTGCCCCACGCCCTGCGGCTCATCGACGATTACAAGATGAAGGCAACCCTGATCCTGGGCCGAGATTGCTACAAGGCCGTCGATCTGCTGGCAGGTCGAGACGAGCCGGTCATCCTCGACCCGGAACTGGTCTTCTGGGAAACCGACCCGAGGACCGATCGGGACGATCAGATTGTTCTGCCCCGGCTTTACCGCGAGGCGGGGGTGCCGATCACTTTTCAGACCTCTGGCTCGTCCTTGTTCTCGGCGACGACCCTGGGACCGAGCCTGCTCTGGTATCAGGCGGCCATGGCCGTGAAATACGGGATGCCCGAGGAGGAGGCGCTCGAAGCCCTCACCCTGCGCCCGGCCCGGTTGATCGGCGTCGATTCGTTTGTCGGTTCCATCGAACCAGGTAAGGATGCCGATTTGGTGATTCTGACCGGCGATCCCCTGAAGCTCGGCACCTGGGTCGATACCACCATCATCGACGGCAAGATCGTCTACCGTCGCGAGGACGATTCCCGGATGCGAGCGTTGCTCTTTCCCAACGCCGAGGAGTCACCCGATCAGGAGTAAGGGCCTGGTCCGATCATGATGGCCGGCCGTTCTGCCCGAACGCTTCTGATGGATTTCGGTTGATGTGCTCGAATCACGACCTGCCACCGCTTCCGAGCCACCGCATCATGCGCGCACGCCTCCTGTTTCTGGCCCCGTTGCTGCTTCTGCCCGGCTTTTCGGCCTCGGCCACGGCTTCGATCTCGACTTCGACTGCCGAGGTGGTCGCGTACCGGGCGGCGAAGCTCTGGACCGGGGATGGCCCACCGATCGACGACGCGGTGCTTCTGGTCGCCGACGGCCGAATCGTCGCGGTGGGTCAGGTCGCCGACGTGGAGGTGCCGGAGACGGCCCGGCAGGTGGATCTCGGGCCGTCGTCGGTGGTCATTCCGGGCCTGGTCGCGGCCGAGTCGGGCCTGGGGGTGGTGTCGGCCGACGACGAACGAGCTCTGACTCCCGGCGTGCGAGCGATCGACGGGTTTGATCCCTTCGATGATTTCACCGGTCCGCTCTCGGGAGGGGTGACGACCGTCCATCTCAGCCCCGGCCGCAATCGACTGATGCCCGGGCGAGGGGCGGTGGTCAAGCTGGCCGGGATGGACCCTGAGGACCGAACGCTGGAGGCCGAGGGGGATCTTCGGGTTCTGCTGACATCCGACGCATTGAATCCACCTCGCATTTATGAACCTCCTCCCCGACTGGTCGCGCGGGACCGGCCCATTGATCCAACGCAGCCGCAACTTGCTTCGAGCCTGGCCGGAGCGGTCGCGGGCTTGCGATCGTTGATTGAGGCTGCTCGGGCCGATCGCCCCGATCCGGGGACCGATCCCCTGCTCGACCCGCTGGTCGAGGCCCTGGACAGGACGGCTCGATTGCGGGTTTCCGCCCCCGGAGCGGCCGAAATCCGGGCGGCGCTTAGTCTGGCCGGGACGTTTGATCTGAAGCTCGTCCTCGTGGGGCCGACCGATCTGCGCCCCTGGCTCGACCGCCTCGACTCCTGGGCCGAGGTGGTTGATGGGGTCGTGCTCGACCCCCGCTCTCGGCCGGGTCGGATTGCAGACCTTCCCTTGCCCGACCCGGACCAGCCCGCCCCCCAAGACCCCTGGGACGACGCCGCGGCCTTGATCGAGGCCGGGGTGTCGGTCGCCGTGGTTCCGTCAACCGATGCCGACCTGAACGAGCTACTCTTTCTGGCCTCGCAGTTTGCCGCCGGGGGGTTCAGCGATGAACAGGTTTTGAGGATGATCACGGCCGCCCCAGCGGAACTCCTCGGCGTGGCCGACCGGGTCGGAACGCTTTCGTCGGGCAAGGACGCCGATTTCGCCGTTCTTTCCGCTGATCCGTTCGATCTCCATGCTCAGGTCCGTGAGGTGTACGTTTCCGGTCGCCGCGCCTGGTCGGTGGATGCCGAATCGAAGGCGATCGTCATTCGAGCCTCGTCGGTGCAGATCGGTGATGGATCGGAGCTAAGCAATGCGTCGATCGTGGTGCAGGACGGCACCATCCGGGGGGTCGGCCCCGATGTCTCCGCACCGATTGATGCCGAGATCATCACGTTTGATGAGGCGGTAGTCACTCCCGGCCTGATCGATCTGGCGACCGATTTGGGATTGGGAGGACCGCTGTCCTCGTCGTCCCGATCTTCATCGAGTGATTCAGGAAGCGATCAGGGGGGACCTTCCCGAACGAGTGTGGGCCTGGACACCAAGCTCGGCGATCGCCTGATCTCGGGCGATCCGGCCGTGGACGTGGCGCGTCGAGGAGGGATCACGACGGCCCTGACCGGCCCCCGCGATATCTCGCCGGCGCCGGTCGTGGCGTTCAAGCTGGGGGATGATCCGAAGGTCCTGCGCGATCCCGTCGCCCTCCGCTTCCGTCTCTCCGGCAACGCGACCGCCTCGGCAAACAGCCTGCGATCGGCCCTTCGACGGGCCAAGACGTATGCCGATTCCTGGGAGAAATACGCGGCTGACCTTGCCGAATACGAGTCGAAGAAGAAAGACTATGAGGAGGCCAAGGCTCGACTCGACGAAAAGAAACGTGCCGAGGAGGCCCGCAAAAAGGCCGAGGAGGCTCGTAAAAAGGAGAAGCAGGACGGGGACGAATCCAGCGACTCCAAGCAATCCGACGACGACTCAAAGAAGGAATCGGAAGACTCACCCGAGGGCAAGGACGACGACGAAGGAGAGGACGAGTCGAAGGAGAATCCCGACGCGAAGGACGAACCCGAGGCCAAGGACGACGAAAAACCCACCACCGACTCGGCCGAGGAGGAAATGCCCGAGGAGCCGAAAGCCCCCAAGAAACCGAATACCGTGGCCTCGCTCGAACCGTATCGCCCTCTGTTCGCCGGAGCGATTCCGGCCCTGGTCGAGGTGGGTTCGCTGGATACGATTCGAGCAGCGCTGAAACTGTTTCGCGAGGAGTATTCGCTCGACACCGTCTTGCTCGGGGCCGACGATGCATTCCGCGACGCAACCTTACTTGCCGACGCAGAAGTGCCCGCCGTGGTGGGGCCAGACCTGATCCGTCAGGTGGATCGTGCGACGGTGAACCTGGCCCAGGTGCTCGCAACCGAGGGGATTTCCTTCGGATTTCAGTCACAGGCCGGGAGCGGGTCGGCAACCCTGCCGAGAGCTGTTCGCTACGCGGTTCGGCTCGGCCTGGGCACGGGAGACGCGCTCGCGGGTCTTTCCTCGTCACCGGCGGCGTTTCTGGGCCTGGACGATCGGATCGGTACACTTGCCCCCGGACGAGATGCCGATCTGGTGGTCTGGAGCGGACCGCCGTTTGCTCCTGCCAGTCGAGTGCTTGCCGTGATGATCGACGGCTCATGGGTCTATCTTTCTCGGGAGGACGAACGTTGATGCTTCGCCTTGCGCCATTCGCCCCGATCATCGCCGCGGTGCTGATAGCGTCCGGTCCTGCCTTCGCCGAGGAATCGGAGGGCCGACCCCTGGCGCTCCATGCCGGGAAGATTATCACTTGCGCGGTTGATCCGATCGTCGATGGAACGGTACTGGTCCGCGACGGCACGATTGAAGCGGTTGGTCCTCGCAGCGAGATCGAGGTGCCCGAGGGCTACGAGGTGATCGACTGCGGGGACAAGTTTGTCATGCCCGGCCTGGTCGAGGTTCACTGCCACATTGGCGGTTCGGGCGACCTGAACGAGATGGTCTATCAAACGAACCCCGACCTTCGGACGCTCGATCAGATCATTCCGCACAACGATTCGCTGAAAGTCGGGATTGCGGGTGGCGTGACCACGGTCTGCTACATTCCCGGCAGCGGCACGAACATGGGAGGCTTCGGCGCGATCCTCAAAACTGGGCCAGGATCGCTTGACGATGTGCTGGTTCGCTTTCCCGGCGTTTTGAAGATCGCTCAGTGGGGCAATCCGGAGCGTCGAGACGGAACCCTCGGCTCGGGCCGCATGGGCATGAACTGGATCATCCGCGACCAGCTTGAAGAAGGCCGCCGATACGTTCAGGCCTGGGACGAGTACGACGCCGGCCGGCGCGCCGAACCGCCCGAGATCAACCTTCGGCTCGAAAACTTCAAGCCACTCTTTCGACGCGAAATTCCCGTGCTTGTTCATACGCAAGGGTATCAAGGTATCCAGGCCACCCTCGAAATGCTCCATGATGCGATGGAACTGAAGGTTGTGATCGGTCACGGGACGTTCGAGGGATACTTGATTTCCGAGGAGATTCAGAAGCGTGAGATTCCCGTGATGGCTGGACCTCGGGGCTTTCGGTTCGATCCGGATGACGGCCAGATCCACGGTATCGTTGCCGAGTACAGCGAGCGCGGGATCGGCTTTCTGGGCGTGAATACCGATTCTCCGGTGATTCCTCAGGAGGACCTCGCCTATCAGGCCGCGATGGCTGTGCGCTACGGCTGGAACGAGGAGGACGCCATTCGGGGAATCACCATCGAACCGGCTCGGGCCCTGATGATTGACGACCGTGTCGGCTCCATCGAACCGGGCAAGGATGCCGATCTTGTGATCTGCACCGGATCGATTCTTGACCCGCGCAATTATGTGACCCAGGTGATGATCGAGGGTCGAGTGATCTACGATATCACCAAGGACCGCCGCCGCTACTGATCGCACTCGGCGATCGCGGCGTGACGTGTTTGAGTTCAACGCAATCGGAGCCCCGAGCCGTGAGATTCAACCGCCTTGCCCCGCTGCTCGGGGCGGCTCTTGTGCTGGTCGCCCTTCCCCTGCCGACCCAGGGCCAGGACCGTCCGCTGGCGCTGAAAGGTGCGACCATCGAGACGGTTGGTGAAGCCGGTCGAATCGAATCGGGGGTGATCGTCCTGCACAAGGGGACGATCGAGGCGGTCGGGCCGCTGGACGAGATCACGATTCCCGAAGCGGCACAGGTGATCGACGCATCCGGCCGCACGATCATGCCTGGTCTTGTCGAGCCGGCCCTCTCGGCGCGAGGGTCGCTAAGTGGAAGTTCGGGTACGGTGGTGATTGGAAATCAAGTTGTGATCATGAGTGGTTCCAGTTCGAGCCGGACCCCCTCGTTCTTGCGAGCAGCCGACCTGTTCGACCCCTACCGGACAAACTTTGATCCCTTGCTCCGATCGGGCCTGACGTATCTCGACCTGCTTCCGCCGGACTACGGCCAGACCGCCGTGGTTCGAAACGTGCCGGACGATCCCACCGCTGCCATCCTGGAGCGGGAGGGACGCTTGATGCTTTCCCTCTCCAACAGTACCCCCACGCTGGAACTCCTTCGTAAGAGTCTTCAGGAGGCGAGTCGGTCGGAATCGTCGGAGCGAGGAGGCTCGGGACGTGGCGGTTCCGACTCAGGCGATGCTGGTTCGCAAGGTTCGGGGGCCTCGAACTCATCCCGAGACCTCTGGCGATCCGTGGTCGAAGGGAAGGCACCGCTCATCGTCGATGCCGGGAACGCGGCCTCCATCCTGTATCTTTTGGACGCGGTCAAGCCGCATGAGAAGGTGCAGATCGCGTTGATCGCTTCGGGTCGAGACGTCATGTTGACACTCGATCAGCTGGCGGACCGACCGTCGATCACCCTTGTCTTGCGCCCGACCGTGGACACGATGCCGCAGAATCGTGATCGAATCAATGTGCCTCGAATCGTGAATGAACGGGGCATCAAGTTTGCCTTCACCCAGGGATTCAGCCGGGCTGCACTGCAATCGGGCCAGGATACGCCATTGTTCGATATTGGCTACCTGATCGCCACCGGACTTCCCCGAGATGAAGCCCTCAAAGCACTCACCAGCCGCCCGGCCGAATTGATTGGCATGGGAGACTCGCTCGGTCGGATCGAGGAGGGCAAGTCCGCGTCGCTCCTGATGTTCGACGGCGATCCGTTCGACCCGTACAGCCGCCTTCGTACCGTCATTCTCGAAGGGAAGACCGTCTATGAAACCGATTGAATGGCTTCGCAACCTGATCCCCCTTGTCCTGGTCCTGCTGTCCACGGGGTTCGTGTTTGCCCAGTCCGAGTCGGCGACCGAGTCGGACGACGCAGGCGAGTCCCAAACGTCCGGTCCGGTGCTGGCGATCGTGGGGGGCGACATCGAGACGGTGACACAAGGGACGATTCGGCGTGGGACCATCCTGATCCAGGACGGAAAAATCCAGGAGGTCGGCCAGGAAATTGAGGTGCCTGACAACGCCGAGGTGATCGACGCGGCGGGCAAAGTCATCACGCCCGGATTTATTGCGCTGGAAATGAGTGGCGTGGGGTTGGGGCCGGCGGTGCGCACGAGGTCCATCGGCAGTAGCAACAAGGTGGCCGATGCGCTGGATCCGTTCGATCGAACCATGAAGTTCTGTCTCGGCTCAGGGATCACGGCCGGGGCTGTTCAGGTGGGAAGCTCGTCGGGATTTCGCTTCCGCTTCGAGAGTGGTCCCGGTTCCGAACATCCCGGTCTGGTTGAGCTGACCCTTGAAGATTTGATTGCACTCGTCCGAGAGGGGCAGATCGGTCAAGACGTGCTCGATCATCTGGTCGCTCATGCGTCTGAGCATGGGGATGGTCAGGACGAGTCGCACGACGAATCGCTGGGTCTGTTCGCGGGAGGAGATGGTCCCGGAATGGTTTCACCGTTCGATGATCGATTTTTCAGTGAAATCGACCGATCCGGCGCATGTGCCCATTGCTCGGCCACGGTCATCGAAACGCTTCCTGAACCACTCGCTCCGCCTTCGCCGGTTCGTCCGCGACCGAACAACCACGCCGTTATCAAGCTGGCCTACGGCGAGCTTTCCGGAATGCTCCTGGCCGAAGACCCGTTCTACAGTTTGCCGGCGTCATCGCTGGTCGGCCCGTTTAATCTGTATAGCTGGCGTGAAAACGTCAAGAAAGCTCGCTCGTATCTTGAAGACCTTGCGCAATACGAGGCCGATAAAGAGGCCGGAAAGAAAGACATCAAGGAGCCTCGGAAGCCGGTGGATGACGGTCTGATTCGGCTCGTCAAGAAGGAAATTCCGTTGAGAATCTCTGCGGATTCCGCCGATGGCATCCGAAGCATGGTGGCGCTTGCCCGCGAGTTGGACTATCGCCTCGTCATCGATGGGGGTGCCGAATCGTGGGTGGTTGCCGAGGATCTGGGGAAGGCCGGCGTGCCGGTCGTTCTGACCCCTCGATCACGACGGAGTCCGCAACCGGGGCGGGAGGATTCGACCGGCACGTCCATCGAGACACCAGGCATTCTCCAGAGCGCATCGGTTTCCTTCGCCATCACGCCCCTGTCGAGCGGGGTCAGCCTGAACGGCCTGGCTGGTCGAGACCTGACCAGC
This sequence comes from Tautonia marina, assembly GCF_009177065.1. Lineage (NCBI taxonomy): Bacteria > Pseudomonadati > Planctomycetota > Planctomycetia > Isosphaerales > Isosphaeraceae > Tautonia > Tautonia marina. The sequence goes on along the minus strand of NZ_WEZF01000008.1, from coordinate 219,169 downwards.
CTTCCTTTGGAAGCGGCCTTTGCCGTTCGAGGCGGGGCTTCCGAATCGACCGCCCTGGCCGCGCTAACCATCGTTCCGGCCCGCATCCTGGGGCTTGACGATCGGATCGGCAGCATCGAAACAGGCAAGGATGCGGATCTGCTCGTCCTTGACGGGGCTCCGCTCGATTATCGCACGTATGTCGAAACAGCGATCGTCAATGGCAAGGTTCGGTACAAGCGGGCCGAAGATCGCGTTTATCCGGTCTTCGATCGGAACAGCCGTTGAGTGATGACGACCAGGGTCGCGGAGTCTGTTGCTTGCGACCCTGGTCGAGGTTGGATACCCTCGGAATCGATGTGGCCTTCCACCGATGTTCGAGGTCTTGCCATGCTGTTCCGAGTGCTTGTTTCGTGCTGTGTTGGTCTGCCGGCGTTGCTGGTGGTGCCAGATCCCGCTTCTGCGCAGGAGGATCCGAGGCGGATTCGCAACGGCTGGACCATCCCCGACGAGGGCTATTGCGATCAGCCTTACGTGGTCGTGACCGATCAGGGGCACTGGCTCTGTACGATGACCACCGGTGAGGGTAAGGAGGGGGCGGTCGGTCAGCACATCGTCGCCACCATCAGCCACGACCGAGGCCGGACGTGGTCGGACCTGATTCCGATTGAACCGAGCGACGGGCCGGAAGCCTCGTGGGTCATGCCCTTGAAGGTGCCCAGCGGACGAATCTACGCATTTTACACCTATAACTCGAAGAACCTTCGAGAGGTGCCCTCGAATAGCCCGAACGTGGGACGTCGCGTCGATACCCTGGGGGCCTACGCCTTCAAGTGGAGCGACGATGGCGGCCTGACCTGGTCGGACGATCGCCTGGAGATCCCGATGCGATCCATGCGGATCGATCGAGGGAACACCACCGGTGGCGAGACCCTGTTTTTCTGGGGCGTTGGGAAGCCGATCACCACCGGCGACGCGGCCTATTTCGGGTTCGCCAAGGTGGGCAAGTGGGGTGTTCCCGGAGGTATGGTCGAATCGCAAGGCGTGTTCATGCGAAGCGACAACATCTTGACCGAGCCCGACCCGACCCGCATCCGCTGGGAGCTGCTCCCGGAGGGAGATGAAGGATTGCGGGCTCCGAAAGGTCCCGTGTCCGATGAGGCCAACCTGGTCGCGCTCTCCGACGGTTCGCTGTTCGCCACGTATCGGACCATCGACGGCTACCCATGCCATGCGTATAGCAGAGACGGGGGGCGAACCTGGACCCCGTCCGCCTACATGACGTATGGTCCCGAGGGTCGCCGGGTGAAGCATCCCCGAGCCGCCAATTTTGTGAAGAAGTTTTCGAACGGAAAATATCTCTACTGGTTTCACAATCACGGCGGTGAGCAGGTTCACCGAGACGACTGGAACCCCTATCAGGGGCGGAACCCGGCATGGGTCCTTGGCGGGATCGAGCGTGATGGGTTCATTCACTGGTCCGAGCCTGAAATCTTGCTCTACGACGATGATCCGAATGTTCGCATCAGCTATCCAGATTTCATCGAAGATGGCGGTGACCTTTATGTGACCGAGACGCAAAAAGAAATTGCCCGCGTTCACCGGGTCGATCCGAGTTTGCTCGATGACCTTTGGGGTCAGTTGGACCGCCGCGAGGTCGAGCGCTCGGGTCTAGTTCTCGGCCTGGCCGCCGATCCGATCGCGCCTGGAACCGAGGTGGCCATGCCTCTCCTGCCCGACCTTGGCGATCGAGGCGGGTTCTCCATTGGCCTCTGGGTCCGATTCCGAGAACTGACCGAGGGGCAATCGCTGCTCTACACGCGAGATGATTCCGGCCGCGGGTTGCACCTGTTTACCACTGGGCGATCGACGCTTGGCATCACCCTGAGCGACGGTGAGCACGAGGCCGCCTGGGATAGCGACCCCGGCACCGCGTTCGGCACCTTGAAGGTCGGCGACTGGCAGCACATCGTGGTCACGGTCGATGCCGGACCCCGCATCATCAGCGTGGTTGTGGATGGGATTTTGAATGACGGAGGCGCGATCCGTCAGTACGGCTGGGGACGCTTCCCGCCCGAGCTGGGCAATCTCAACGCTCTCGATCGGGCCACGCTAGCGTCGCGACTCTACGGCGAACTCCGATCGGTCCGGGTCTACGATCGTCCCTTGCGGACCTCCGAGGCCGTCGGGAACTTCCGCGCTGGCGTGCCCGAACCGGCCAATGCCGAGTGATTCTCGGGCGTTCGTATCGGAATCGCCTTGGGGTCGAACCTTGACCGGTCTGATGCCGGGCCGCCTTCGGGAAGGGCTCGCCCGGTATCAGACCGGTGTGAGGGTTGATCGAGGGTCAGGACTTGCGAATCAGTTCCTCGATCTTGGACTTGTACATCGGTTCGCTCATGGTACTGACCCAGGAGACGGAGGGTTCGTATCCTCCTTCGGCGTAGGAGCGTTCGAGCGGGATGTACCAGGGGCCGCCGTCGCCATAGGCGGCCACGGCGAGGGGGACGCCGCCGGCGAGGGATTTCGCGTAGAGCTGGTACTCGACGAACGTCTCGGCGGGCAGATGCAAGACGCTGTTGGCGTTCGTGTCGAGCCGGCCGAGGAGGATCGGCCGCTTCGTTGCCAGACGCATCAGCCAACCGCAGGTCATGGCGTTGCGGTTGCGGTCGACGGTCGAGGCGTTCGGGTCGGCAACGATGGCCTTCAGGCGGTCGAGGTCCAGGTCCTCTCGCGGATTGAACTCGATGGGAACGGTGGTCCAGGAGAGGTGGTCGAGCGGGTGATCCTCGGCCGCGGCGTCGGCGCTCGCCATCGCCTGATAGATGCGTGACGCAAGGATCGGGCGATTCTCAGGTGAACCGTCGTTGTATTTTCCGGCCGTGACGTTTCCGGCCGCGCCGGTGAAGTAGAGGTGAAGCGTTCCTTCCTCATCAGCCGATCGGTTGGCCCGAGCGATCCCGACGAAGTCCGCCGAGACACGACCATCGCCGTAGTAGCTCATCGGGTGGGTCGTGTAATAGTAGAGGCGGGCGACCGGGAACCCCTCGCGATAGAACGAGAGGGATTGCAGCATGGGGTCGATGGTGCCATCGGGGGCGGCGCGGGCGGCAGGATCGCGGGTGGAACTGGTCCGGGTGTAGAGAATTTTCCCGTCGGGGCCAATGACCCGCCGATTGCAGGCGACCTGAGTGACCTCGGCAGAGCCGACCCCGATCCGGTCGACCGGCACGGCCGAGCGCACGGCCTCGGCGACGGCTTCCGCCGATTGCGCCATCAAGTCCGCGACGAACGGTTCATCAAAGAGGAGGCGGTCGGCCCCAGCCTCCCGGAGCAGGCGGTTCCCCTCGTGGTCGATAAAGGGGGCATTGTGCTGATGGACACAGTGCAAGGCGACGCGGTCGGGGGTGGTGCCGGCCGCCTCGGCCAGTTGCTCGGTCCAGAGACGGTGCGACTCGTTCATCACGCCGGTCCAGTCGAGCGAGGCGATGACAATCGGGTCGTCCGCGCCGAGGATGACGATCCCTCGGAGGCGAAGCGGGTCGTCCTGGCCCACGACCGGGGTGATCCACCCTCCGCAGAGGGAGTGGTTCATCGGGGGAGAGGCGTCGATGTCGAAGGTGCCGAGGCGAAGATCGGTTTGCACGGGGGGGCTCCCGGGGCTGAGGATTTCATCGGACGATGGCAAATGGTGGATTCGGAATTGCCAGGCGTCCAGAGGTTCGTGACGATCGCCATTTCGTGATCCGCCCCGCCCGCCTGAGAGGGGACGATCCCGATGCCGATGGTTGCTATCGCAAAATCATCATCATGCGAGGCGTTCGCCATTCCATGATGGTTTGCTCGTCGAACAACGGGTTCGATCGGGCTGAGGCGGAAAGACCGAACAGGCTTCCCAGGCTGATCGGTTTGCTGTATCGAATGACCCGAGGCGCGTCGAGCTTGGCGCGGGAGGTCGCCTCGGTGATGGCGTCTTCCTGGTAGCCGAGGCGGTCAATCAGGCCGATCGCCAGGGCCTCGTCGGCCGAGTAAATTTTGCCGTCGGCCACCGCTCGGGCTTCGTCCATCGAGAGGTCTCGGCCCTGAGCAACGATGCGCAGGAAGCGGGTGTAGGTGTCGTCCACCAGTTCTTGAAAGCGGGCGAGGTCACGTTCTTCGAGCGGTTGAAAGGGTGAACCCATGTTCTTCCACTCGCCCGCGGTGATCGACTGGAACTGCACGCCCACCTTGTCGAGCAGGTCGGAGGCGTTCGGCAGCTCGATCAGCACGCCGATCGAGCCGGTGGTGGTAGTCGGTTCGGCGATGATCTCGTCGGCCGCCGCCGAGACGTAATAGCCTCCCGAGGCCGCCAGCCCTCCCATCGAGACGATCACTGGCTTGCCCGTCTTCTTGAGCAAGGCCACCTCACGCCAGATCTGGTCGGAGCCGGTCACGGTTCCCCCGGGGGAATCGACCCGAAGGACGACGGCCTTCACGCGCTGGTCGTTGCGGGCCTGGCGGACCTGTTCGACCGCAAAATCGACGGTATTGAGCGCAATCGGCCCTTCCACCCGCACGACGGCAATCTTGTCGGCGGTCGGACTGAGCGACCCGCCGACGTACTGTTCCTCCAGTGGATCGGGCCGAAGCCCCGCCGTGCGTTGCGACAGGAGCGTGAAGTTGATCAGGACCGAGATGATCAGGACCGGCCAGAACAGGCGACGGAACCAGCCGTTGCGCTCGCGACGTTCCAGGACGATCGTCTGGCCAGGAGGGGGAGGAGGAGGGGCATTGGACGAATGATAGCTCATCTCGTGATTCTCGAATGGGATGAGAACGGGCTTCCTGGAGATCTCCTGTCGGAAGAACCCCAGTGTACCCCGATCCCCTGGCGAGTCGGAAGGGATCGGGGCATGGCGGGTAGTCGAGCGGTTCAGGCAGAGCCGGGGCTAAAATCGAGTTGAGGGGCATCGTGAACATCAACCGGTGCATGGAAGTACGATGCCTCGGTGAACCGGAACAGCGAGGCGAGCAGAACTTCCGGAATGTGGGCGATCCGCGTGTTATAGCGTTCCACGGCGTCGTTGTACCCCTGGCGCATCAGGGCGATCTCGTTTTCGAGCAGGGTCAAGCGGCGCATCAGGTCGCCGGTAAGCTGATCCCCTTTGAGGTTCGGAGCGGCCTCTCGGAGGCCGATGATCCGGTCGAGCAGCGATCGCTCGGCGGTGAGCATCTCGGTCGCGTGGGTCAGGTCGAGCATGGCCCCGCCGCCGTAGGCTTGCCGCATCAGGGCGAGGTCTTCCTGGGCTCCACGTTCATGAGACAGATAGCCCTGAACGACCTGTTGAAGGTTCGGCACCAGATCGGCCCGCTTCTTGAGCGAAACCTCGATGTTGTGCCAGGCGCGGCGGACTCGGTTGCGGAGAAACACCAGATCGTTGAACAGCAAGATCGTCACGGCAAGCACAAAGTAGCCAATCGCGACGAGCGTGGCCGCGAGGAAGTCGGTTGCCTGAAACGAGCCGAGCAGGCCAAACAGCAGGAGGGTCGGCAAGATCAAGGCATCAACGGCCGCCGTGATCCAGAACTGCCCGACCCTGGCCTTGCGGTGCATCAAGGTCGACTCGGAATAGTTACTCAGCACGTAAGGCAGCGAGCGGTCGTCGCCGCGTTCGAGGCGCAAGGAAGCCATTTCCTCGGGCTCAATCGTCGCCGTGCCCAGGGCGTAAAGCGGGTCGCCAATTTCGAGCCGTGTTTCGCTGTAGCGCAGCTTGCCCGATCGGCGGGAATCATGGTGACGGGTCAGAATCTCGGCCCCTTCCGGAAGAACGAGCAGGCAGCCGTGGTCATCCTGGCAGAGAAAAGCTATCTGTTCCTTCCGTTCCTCGATCGTCACCCATTTGGCATTTTTCCCGCTGCCGCGACGCTCCTGAACCGTGTAATGAAACTGGGCGCACGGACGCTCTGAGAGCGGCCCTGAAAGCGTCTTGCCTTCTTCGGTTGGGACGATGGTGCCCATGATTTCGGTGAAGCCGACGGCCACCCCGGAGGTCGGGCAGGTCGGAACGTTTTCAATGTATCGCTTTTCTTTGATTTTTTTCAGGCCGAACCAGGAGCCGACCAGAGCGATCACCAGGGCGACCGGCCCGGCGATCCCGGCCAGGCCGGGGCTGAGGCGGGCGACCTCGAACTCGCGGTCCAGCTGTGCGAGAGTCGCCTGATCGGGTTCCGGCAGGGGGATGAGCGGCTCGCGGTGAACTCCCCAGAAGGGAGCGAGCACGCGTTCCGGGAAGCGTTCGCGGATGGCATTGGTTCGCAAGACGGTGCGGGCCAGGTCGATCCGGAGCCGGGTCAGGCGTCGTCGTTCGCGATCATCGAGCGAGGCGAACGCCGACGAATCATCGAAGCGGCCCAGGCTCGACCAGTCACCATCCCAGGGAATTCTGTGGCGCTGGAGCAGATCGCCCACCGCCTCCCGAGCCGAGGTGCGGACCCGATGCAGCCGGTTTCGTGCCCCGCTCAGGTCGTCGTGCATCATCCGAAGGCCGCAGTAGGTCAGGCCGCAGATCATGAGCATGGCGATCAGGGCCAGGTAAATCGGCGTTTGGTGAAGCCGGACCAACCAGCACGCGAAGAAGACCGAGAAGGACAGTGACGACAGGGCCATCCAGGACAGGAAGACCGCGCCGACGGCCATCGAGCGGCGTTCGGCCACCTCGTCGCTCTCGGAGATCATCGGCGTGTAGTGTCCCGGCTCGGTAAAGCCGACCGAGCCGCGACCTTCGGCATCGACCTGGGCGAATCCGAACAGAAACACGCGCTGGCCGGGCTCGATTCGCCATTCCCGGTAGCGGAGGTCGCCCACGGTTTCCGTAAAATCGCGGTTGCTGGTGTGGAAGTGGTCGGCCTCAGCCGGTCGAATGGTCATTGACCCCGAATCGTCCACGAGTTGAAAGGTGGGGGCCCATTCGTCTCGGGTTTCGATGGTGCTCCACTTGGTGTTTCCGTCGGAATCCTTGGTTTTCTTCTCGACGGTGTAGTGGAAGTAAAGGCAAGGCGTATTGGTTCGCGGGGCGATGACCACTCCCGCGGCCGGGTCCACTTCCGCCCGGCCGACCAGATTGATCTCGCCTGTCAGGGCCGCGGTGACTTCGGTGCGGGGAACGCGCTCCAGGTCGCGTTGACGACGGATCTGGTCGATCCCGAACGAACTGAAGATGCCGGCCCCGATCGTCAGGCCGATCACCGCGGCGCCGAGCAAGAGCCGGCTCAGCCAGCTCCCGTCTGAATCGCTTCCGGATTTGGGTTCGGCATTCGAGCCGAGCAATCTGCCGCCGAATCGCCAGATCAAGACCCCGACCATCACACTCACCACGAGGATCGGCAGCAGCCTTTCGAGCATCGTATCCATGATTGGTTCCGGCTCCGGAAGGAAGATCCCCTGGAATCGAGGGAAACCGTTCGGCATGACGCGGCATCGCGGACCACGCCCTTCGTCTCAGGGCATTCGATTCGAGGGATCAAACATTGGTTCGTTCCTTTTCGTTGTGCGTCGTCCGCTGAGAGAACCCTCCCAATCCGAGGGGAACGCCGGATCGGGATGAGGGTTGCGGAGCGTTGACGAGGCCCGGTCGTCGATCGCAAGATGAACGCCCCTGGCCGTCGAACTGCCTCGATTCCTCGAAGGAGGGCCGCGCATGGGTCCGTTCGCCGTTCTTTTTCCGGCCGCTGGGCAGTCCCGGCGCTTCGGAGATGCGACCCGGAAAAAAGTGGACCACGAGATCGACGGCCGGCCTGTCTGGCGCTGGGCGGTCGAGCCGTTCGCTCGTCGCGACGACGTGGCACAGCGTATCCTGGCCGTCGCTCCCGAGGACCGCGAGCGGTTCGAAAACCGCTACCGGGCCGACCTGGCGGAACTGGGCATCACCCTGGTCGAAGGCGGGGCCGAGCGGTTTGATACGGTGGCGCTGTGTCTGGATCGGATCGACCCTGCCTGCGAATTCGTCGCCGTGCATGACGCGGCCCGACCGTTCCCGACCCGAGCGGTCATCGACCGTGTCTTCGAGGCGGCCCGAACGTACGGCGCGGCCTTGCCCGGTCTTCCGGTTTCCGACACCTTGAAGCGGGCCGGAGACGACGGGGTGATCACGGAAACCGTCTCCCGAGACGGCCTTTTTGCCGTGCAAACGCCGCAGGCCTTCCGGCTCGACCTGCTCCGCCAGGCCCACGCCAACCGAACCAACCTTTCGGTGCCCGTGACCGACGACGCCCAGCTTGTCGAGGCGATCGGCCATGCGTGCCGGATCGTCCCCGGATCGCCCTGGAATCTCAAGATCACCAGGAGAGAGGATCTGCCGTTGGCCGAGGCCATTTTCCGAGGGTTGCTCCGGGACTCCGAGGGGTGAGCCTTCTGCTTCGGAAACCGCCCCCAGCACGATCTGGAGGAACGGCTCGATCGCCTCGGCCCAGGCCAGATAGGCCGATCGGCTGAGGTGCAGGTAATCCGGAAACTGGGCGCTGGGCACCAGGCCGTTCTCGCCGAGCAGGGCCGACCCGAAGTCGATGAACCCGACTCGGGGCAACCGGGCGAGTGGCGCGATCAGGCGGTTGACCTCGGCCACGTCCGGATGGGCTCGGTCGTGCGTCGGCGGCGAGGAAAGCGTCGGCGAGAGCCCTCGGGGCGTCAGCGCCATCAGCAGAATCACCGATCGGGGCAGGCGGCGGCGGATTTCCGAGACGACCGTGGCGATGCCGTCGGCGATCACCTCCGGAGGGTCGAGTCCGATGTTGTTCGTGCCGATCATCAGGACGACGACGCTCGGATCGAGCTGGCCTGAAAGCTCGCCGTGCCGGATGCGCCAGAGCAGGTGCTCAATCCGATCGCTGCCGATACCGAAGTTGGCCGCGCGTCGGGGGGCGAATCGTGCTTGCCAGAGATCCAGCCCGTCTCCTTCGAACGGGTTTCGGCCCTGGCCGAGCCACCCTCGGGTGATCGAGTCTCCCAGAAAAAGCAGGTCGATTTGCCCTCTCATCGCCTGATCGACCATCAGCGAGTGCTGGTCGAGCCATCCCGGTAGCTCGGGCCGAGGGATGGGCCGCGTCGGAGATCGCCGCGCCGGTTCCCGACCGGCCAGAGCGGCGAAGTGAGCGACGAGCATTCCGGCAATGACGCTCGGAACCGCGAGAAGGATCAAGAGGCGTCGGATGGCTCGAAAACGGGTCATCGCGTGATCGTAGAACGAGATCGGGAAGGCGTCAATCGGACGAAGACCGCCCCTCGGGAGGAGCGGGATCGTCTCCTTCCCCCAGCGTCCAGGGCTGGCCGAAGTGCTCCTGAAAGCAAAGCTCGGCCAGCGGAAGGCACGGCGGCGTGGGAGGATCGTCGATCGGATAGCCCAGGGCGATGACGGCGCAGAGGGTGTGATCGTTGGGAATCCCGAACGTTTGGCCGATCAACGTAGCGTCGAAGCGGTCGATCGGCGCGGTGGCGAGGCCGAGTTCCGGCGCGGCGATCATCAGGGTGGTCGCGGCGGCCTGGGCGTGCCGACAGGCCCAGACGCCGAGATCGGGCTCGGCGGCGAGGTCGCGGCGGACCTCAGCGTTCATCCGGCCAAGATCCTCGGCGGAGAGCGGCGCAGCCGCGGCCAACTGCTCTCGGATTGCCTCCCAGTGGCTTTGGTGCGGGTGGTGGTAGCCGAGGACGAGAATCGCCACCGGAGCCTCAAACAACCGGGGATGATGAAACGCGGCGCGGTGGAGCCGATTGCGGTTGTTCCGATCGCGGAGGACGAGGAACCGCCAGGGCTGGAGATGGTGCGGTGAGTGGGCCCGGCTTGCCAGGTGGAGCAAGCGTGCCAGCACCGTGTCGGGCACGAGGCGATCGGGGTCGAACCGGACGAAGGATTGGCGGCGTTGGATGGCCTCGGCAGCGGTCATGAGCGGTGGTCCTCAGCGGCGAGGGGGAGCGGGTCGATCTCAGGGGGCTCTGCACGGCGGGCGGTGCTGGCGTCGGGCCTTCGGGTGACGTAAGATCCGGCATTCTTGCCGGAGTGGTCCTCAGCCGGATCGAATCGGATCGGACCAAGGCCGGCCAAGGCTCGTGTTCTCTCCCCTCTTTGGACGCTGACAATCGAGGTACGATGACCATGCTTCGCACCTGCTGCGCGGCGGCAACGCTCGCCCTGCTTGTTCCCCTGGTGGCCTGCGCGGCCGAGCCGAAGGCCGAGGAGTGGACCTCGCTGTTCGATGGAGAAACCCTCAGCGGTTGGGAGATGATCAAGCTTCGTCCCGACGGCGATTGCAGCTGGACGGTCGAGGATGGCCTTCTCGTCGGCCGGGGCGATCCGTCGATGCTCTTTAGCCCCAAGGGGGATTACACCAACTTCCGCTTCCGCGCCGAGATCAAGATTAACGACGGCGGCAACTCGGGCATGTACTTCCGATCGGAAAAAGGCCCGACCTTCTCCGGCGGCTACGAAGCCCAGATTAACAGCACCCACGGCGACCCGATCAAGACCGGATCGATCTACACTCGTGTTCACGTCTACGAGGAACTCGTGCCGCCCGACACCTGGTTCACCCAGGAAGTCGAGGTGGTCGACAAGGAATACCGCGGCAAGGTCGTGACGTCGATCACCGTGAAGGTCAACGATAAGGTCCTGTACGAACTGCTCGACTACGACCGTCAGTACACACAAGGGCACTTCGCCTTCCAGGGGCACGACCCCGGCAGCGTCGTCTCGCTGCGCAAGATTGAGGTCATGGAACTGCCCTGATTCCACCTGGCGACGATTGCCAGAACCCCGGCGCGCTGCTCCCAATCCATAAGGGTGGAGCATCGCGCCGGGATCGTCCTTCCCATCCTCAAGACGTTGCTGCCCCTCTCCCGGCATTCTCCTTTCCTTCCTGTCCTCGGGCCGGATTGCCCCGGTCTGATCACTCGCACGTCGAACGCCCGCATCTTCGACCGGGCCACTCCGAGAGGTGGAATTCACGATGGAACCCCTGCTGGACACGTTGAATGCCCTGAATGATGTTATTTGGCATGAATACGTCCTGTTCTTTTTGCTCGCGGTGGGAGTGCTGTTTACGATCTGGAGCGGAGTGTCGCAGGTCCGCGCGTTGACGCACGGCACCCCGGTGATTCTTGGTAAGTACGACGACAAGGGTGATCCCGGGGCAATTAATCACTTTCAGGCACTTTCGGCCGCGCTTTCGGCGACGGTCGGTCTGGGGAACATTGCCGGGGTCGCCCTGGCCATCGCGCTCGGGGGGCCGGGGGCGGTCTTCTGGATGTGGATGGTCGGCCTGGTTGGCATGGCCCTGAAGACGACCGAAGTGACCCTGTCGATGCTCTACCGCAATACCGACGACCCCGAGAACCCGCATGGCGGGCCGATGTGGGTGGTCAAGCAGGGGTTCTCGGCGATGGGTCCGAAGCTGGCCCCGGTCGGATCGGTCATCGGTGGGATTTTCTGCATCACCTTGCTCATCTCGACCATCACCGGCGGCAACATGTTCCAGGCCTGGAATGTCGGCATCGTGACCGAGAAGGATTTCGGCGTCCCGCAAATTCTCAGCGGAATCGTCATGGCCCTGATCGTCGGCGTGGTCATTATCGGCGGCATCAAGCGGATTGGCGCGGTCGCCGGCCGATTGGTCCCCTTCATGTGCGGTATCTATCTGCTGGCGGCCTTTTATGTGATCGCGGTGAACATCACCGAGGTCCCCGCAATGCTCGCCCTGATCGTCCGCACGGCCTTCAACCCCCTGGAGGCGCAGGGGGCGTTTGTGGGAGGGACGTTCGGCTATGCCCTGGTCTGGGGGATGAAGCGGGCCTTGTTCTCTAGCGAGGCCGGCCAGGGGTCCTCTCCCATCGCCCACTCGGCCGCCAAGACCGACGAGCCGGTCCGCGAAGGGGTGGTCGCGGGGCTCGAACCGTTTATCGACACGATTGTCGTCTGCACCCTCACCGCCCTGGTCCTTCTGCTCACCGGCGCCTGGAATCGTGAGCCGAACGCGACCTTTGACGAGGCCCCCCGCATCGTCCAGGGCGAGCAACTGGATCAGTGGCGCGTCGAGACCGGGCCGTTGCCCGAATCAAGCCGAGACGGCTGGCAGACCGGCACCGACATGGTCTTCCTCGTCGTCCAGGCCGACGAGAACCGCCTGACCGGCGGTACCTCGCGCCGGGTGATGGGGAACGTCACGTTCGATGCCGAGCAGAACCGCCACGTCGTCTCCTGGTCCGACATCGTCAGCCTGGTCGAACCCCGGATTGAACCGCTGTCCGAAGGGGGCTTTGGCGTCTACCGCGACTACCCCGGCGCGGCTCTGACGAGCCACGCCTTTAACCGGGTCCAACCGGGGCTGGGCAAGTGGCTGGTGACGATCGCTTCGTGGCTCTTCGCCATCTCGACGATGATCTCGTGGAGCTACTACGGCGAGCAAGGAATGATCTACCTGCTTGGCTCCCGCAGCGTCCTGCCGTACAAGTTTGTCTACTGCCTGTTGATCGTCGCCGCCTGCGTGCCCGGCTTCATCACAACCGACGTGGCCCTCGACACCATTTCCAGCTTCGGCACCGGCGTGATGCTCTGGGCGAACATCCCGATCATGCTCATCTTCGGCCGCCAGGCCATGAACGCCTATCACGACTACTTCCGCCGCTTCAAGGCCGGCGAGATGGACCCTCCCCACGCCGCGCCCTCGATCACCGACGTGGTCGAAGGCCGAGACGTGCAGTAAGCTCGTCGTTCTTCAACGAACACGGCCCCGATCACCGATTCGCCGGTGATCGGGGCCGATTGCGTTTGATTCCCTGCGATCCGATCCCTCCGGATCAGCCGTCGTTCTCCTCCTCGGGCTTGAACGTCGGCGTGTGGTCGGGGTCGTGGTCGGGCTCGGTGAACTGCTTCGAGGTCAACAGCTTGGCGAAGCAGTAGGCGGTCATGCCCAGGACGACCGTCCAGACGATCCCCATGAAGATCCAGGCCGATGGGGTCATGCCGGTGGTGTTCATGACGGGGTTCCCCCTTTGCCCTTGCGACGCCAGGCGATCGCCACCAGGATCGAGAATAAGGCGAAGATGGCCAGCAGGCCGATCCGGTCGTACGTGCGAACCGTCCGCAGGTTCTCGTAGTAGGTGACGACCTCGGGCGAGGCGTCCTCGGGAGTGACCAGATCCTTGTGCAGGATCTTGCCGATCACACTGTCACCGGCCCATTCCCAGGTCGGCACCCCCTGGCCCGAGCCGATCGACCCGAAGAAGCCGTCCCAGCCGACGCTCGGCTTGAAGATCGCCGCCAGCAGGATGACGATGATGAACGTCGGCGTCACATATTTCATGATGTAGAAGAAGGCCCGCGGCACCTTCAGCTCGGCCCCTCGGGTCAGCTCCTCCCACCCTTTGTCGATGCCGAAGGCCCAGGCGAAGAGGATCACCTCCATCAGGGCGAAGACGACCAGGGCGAACGTGCCGACCCAGAAGTCGAAGTCGCTGAAGACCCCCTGCTCGTGGATCATCGCCACCGGCACGGCCAGGAAGAGCAGCATCCCCATCAAGGCCCACGACGCCTTGACCCGGCTCAGCTTGAACTCGTCTTCCAGGAAGGCCATCACCGGCTGTCCCATCGCCAGCGAACTGGTAATCGCCGCCAGGAACAGCAGCCCGAACCAGAGGAACCCGGCCAGCGGCGCGAATTGCGGTCCCCAGTTGTTGAACAAGGTCGGCAAGGTGAAGAAGGCCAGGCCGAAGCCCGAGCCCCCGGCCACGCTATCCTTGACCCCCTGCAGACCGAGGTAGCTGACGGCGATCGGCAGGAGCAAAGCGCTTCCGATCACCACCTCGCACATCTGGTTTGTCCAGGCGGTTGTTGCGCCGGTCAGGGCCACGTCGTCCTTCTTGCGCAGGTACGACGCATAGCAATGGATCGATCCCATGCCGATCGACAGGGTGAAGAAGATCTGCCCCGCCGCCGCCAGCCAGACCGCCGGGTTGGCGATCTGCGTGAAGTCGGGCACGCTCCAGATGTAGTTCAGGCCGACCCAGGGGCTCTCCTTTACGGCCTCGTCGGCCAGCGGGTCGCTCATCAACCCTCGTACGGCCAGCACGACGCCAAACAGGAGCAAGAGGGGCATCGCCACCTTGGCCACCACCTCGATCCCGCCCGACACCCCTCGCGAGAGGATGAAGATATTGATGCCGATGCAAATGGCGAACATCACCAGGCCAGGGATGCTGAACGCAAAAAGCTGGTTGTCGCTCTGCCCGGTGATCCGGCCGAAGAAGCTCGCCGGCTCATCGGCCCCGAAGCCTCCCAGCAACGAGTAGATCGCGTACGAGAGGCACCACGACTCGATATACAGGTAATACGACGCGATCCCGAGGCACGTCAGCAGGCCGAGCACCCCCAGGTACTTCCAGGCCCGGCTCTTGCCCATCGACTGAAAGATGCCCGGCGTCGAGTGGTGGCCGAGGCTCCCGCCGTACCGGCCCATCGTCCACTCAATCCACATCAACGGAATCCCCATGACGAGCAGGGCCACGAGGTACGGAATCATGAACGCCCCGCCGCCGTTCTGGGCGGCCTGGGCCGGAAATCGCAAGAAGTTTCCGAGCCCCACGGCGTTGCCGGCCATCGCCAGCACCAGGCCGATCCGAGAGGCCCAACGCTCATGTTTTCCCATGCATCCCCCTTCGGCCAACCCGTGCCTGCTCCATGCAATCCCTGACCAGATCGGACTCTATAGCAGATCCCTCCCCAACCTGCCAGGGGCTGACGAGCCCGCCCGCCTTCCCTCCCGATCGCCTTCGGACGATGCCGATTCGCAACCGTCGAGAATCTCCGGCCTCGATCCGGTTACAATGGCCCTTCCCGCAATCCGCCGAGACGCAACGCCGCGCCCCGGTTTCGCTTTGGTTCCCCCTCGTCATCCCCGGCGATTCGTCCTCTTGATCTGATGAGTCACCCCATTCGAGATCGTCTCTGGGCCATCCTTGACGTCGCCAGGCCGGGCGATCGCCTCAGTCGTGGCTTCGACATTGGTTTGCTGGCCCTGATCGTCCTGAACATCCTGGCCGTGATCGTGGATTCGGTCGCCTCCATCAATCGCCGGATCGGGCCCGCCCTCAACGCCTTCGAGTGGTTCTCGGTGGCGGTTTTCTCGGCCGAGTACCTGCTGCGCGTCTGGTCGGCCCCGGCCGACCCGCGCTTCGCCCGGCCGATCTGGGGCCGACTGCGGTTCATGGTCACGCCGATGGCCCTGATCGACCTGATGGCCGTGCTGCCGGCATATCTGCCCATGCTGGGCTTCGACCTGCGATTCGTCCGGGCCTTGCGACTCTTGCGGATCTTCCGCGCCGCCAAGCTCGCCCGCTACATCTCCGCCCTTCGGCTTTTTGGCGACGTGATTCGGGCGAAGCGCGAGGAGCTGGTTCTCACGACCTGTGTGTTCGCCTTGATGCTCCTGATCACCTCCTGCCTCATGTATTTTGCCGAACACGAGGCCCAGCCCGAGGCCTTCTCCAGCATCCCGGCCGCGATGTGGTGGTCTGTCGTCACCCTGACGACCGTCGGCTACGGAGACGTCCATCCGGTGACCTCGCTCGGTCGCCTGCTCGCCTCCTTGTCCGCGATCCTTGGCATCGGCTTCTTCGCCCTGCCGACCGCCATCCTCGGTTCCGGCTTCATCGAGGAAGTCGAAAAACGCAAGGAACTCCGCGGCCGCACATGCCCGCACTGCGGACGCGAACTCTCCTGATCCGGCCTGAGCGGTCCGCAGGGAGATCTGAGCCACGGATGAAACACAGATCAAGACAGAAGACAG
Source organism: Tautonia marina (assembly GCF_009177065.1). Classification (NCBI taxonomy): domain Bacteria; kingdom Pseudomonadati; phylum Planctomycetota; class Planctomycetia; order Isosphaerales; family Isosphaeraceae; genus Tautonia; species Tautonia marina. The sequence goes on along the minus strand of NZ_WEZF01000008.1, from coordinate 203,383 downwards.
AGGACAGAAAGCAGATCAGGAGAGGTCCCGCCGTCACGCGGACGTGAACCATCTCCCTGATCCGTGTTTCATCCGTGGCTCATTCTCCCTCACGATCCCACGGCCGATCCCATCCGCGCAGCCGCGTTCGACCGCGACAGGGAGATCGGCTCGGGCGCGATCAGTTGCTCCATCACCCCTCGAATCCGGGGCCAGAGCAGGGCCGCCTCGACCACGAGCCACCCTTCCAGCACGATCGTCACCAGCCCGATTCCGAGCAAGATCCACTGGCGATCCGCCAGCCAGCTCCCTCCGGGGCCGGGGGCATCGATGAAGATCTGCCAAAGCATCGCCCAGGCCGGCAAGATCAGCATGAAGACGAGCGGGGCGATCAGGAACCAGTTCGGCAAGCCTCGCCGCCGCAGGTAGAAGGCGATCACCAGGAACGACAATCCCCCGAGCAACTGGTTCGTCGCCCCGAACAGGGGCCAGAGGATCAAACCCCCCTGCCCGGCCGATTGCCAGCTCCAGGCGTCTCCCGACTTCGGAAACGCCGCCAACGCCCCGGCCAGCACCACGGCAAAGATCGTCGCGCCGTGCTTGTTCGCCAGCCAGGTCAACGGATTGCCCGAAAGCCCGATCGGCTTCCGCTGGAACAGACCGTCCCCCGCCCTGGCTTCCTCATCGTCTCGCCGCCCGAGGCTCAACAAGGCCGCGGCCAGCTCTTGCACCACATATCGCTGAAGGCGGCAGGCTGTATCGAGCGTCGTCCCCGCGAACGAGGCGACCAGCACTCCCATCAAGGCCACCGACACCCCGGTCGGCAATCCCATCGCCCTCAGGAAGTTGGCCGAACCATCGACAAACGCCGCGACGGTCGAGGCCAACCCTTGCGACGCATTCCAAGACCCGTACCGCGCCTGGAAGGCCTCTCGGCCGAGCAAGGTCGCCCCTCCTTCACCCGCCACCCCCAGCCCAAGCCCGGCCACGCAGGCCAGAATCACGAGGGTGGCCAGAAATCCTTCGGTCAGCATCCCGCCGTAGCCGACGAACCTCGCGTCGGGCTCGCGGTTGATCTGCTTGCTCGATGTCCCGCTACTGACCAGGCAGTGAAACCCGCTGATCGCGCCGCAGGCGATCGTCACGAACAGAAACGGGATCATCAACGGCGCATCGGTCGGGTTGAAGTCGATCGCAGGAGCGGCAATGGCCAACTCGGGTCGTCCCAGATCGCCGACCGGTGCTCCGCCCGCCACCGCGGCGACGGCCAGGCCGACGACGATCAACCCCAACGCGCTAATCAGTTGCAAGGAATTGATGTAATCCCTCGGCTGCAACAGGATCCAGACCGGCAAGACCGACGCCACATACGAGTAAATCAGCAACACTGCCACCCAGACGATGATTGGCCAGGCCGCCAGCGAGGTGTTGAAACGGTGCAGGGTCTCCTCGATCCAGCCAATTCCCCCTGCCAGCCACTCGGGCAACCCGGCCATTGCCGCGACCGGCGTGTTCTGGTCGCCGAAGATCACCGCCAGGTACATCAATCCCAGCGCCACCAGCGACGGCACCGCCAGCTTTGCCCCCCTGCGGTGCAGCCAGACGCCGATTCCCACGGCAATTGGAATCTGCACGAGGCATGGGAAGATCGAGGCCGGGAACTGCCGGAAGACCGCGGCGATCACCAGGCCGAAGATCGCCAGCACGATCGTCAAGGCCATGAACAGGATGAGCAAGAACAGGATCCGGGCCCGGCGGTTGATCAGGCGGCCGGCAATGTCTCCCACCGTCTGCCCATTGTTCCGGATCGAGACGACCAGCGCCCCGAAGTCGTGCACCGCCCCGATGAAGATCGAGCCGAGCAAGACCCAGATCAAGGCCGGCACCCACCCCCACATCACCGCGATTGCCGGGCCGACGATCGGCCCCGTGCCGGCGATCGACGTGAAGTGGTGGCCGAAAACCACCGGCTTCGAGGTCGGCACGTAGTCGGCGTCGTCTCTCAAACGGTGCGACGGGCAGACGTAATCGGCCGAGAGCCTGAAGATCTTGCTGCCAAGCCAGCGGCCATAGGTGAAATACGCCACCAGAAAGGCCACGCCCGCACCCAGGGCGATCAAGAGCGTCTGCATGCGTTGGTTCCATTCAAGAGCACAGTCGACCCCGGATCGCCCTCCCGGCGGTGAGCCTTCCGGCGATGATCGTTCAAGTCTACGGTGTCGTCTTGGCCTCATCAACCCGCGTCAAATTCACGGAAGCACTCCCGAACCCTGGGACTGCGAGCGGCTTGCGTCGGATCGACCCTCGGGTCATGCTGACAGGCGTCGTGCGGACCGAATCCCTCCACCCGTTGAACACCTGATCGAGCCATCGCCATGTTCCAGGCCCCGTATCGCGCCGCCGTCATCGGTCGAACCGGCCGAGGGAATTACGGCCATAACCTCGACCTCGCCTTCGCCGCTGAACCGAAGCTTCAGCTCCTCGCCGTGGCCGACGAGGACGAAGGCGGCCGCGCCCAGGCCACCGCCCGGCTTGGGGTCGAGCGTTCCTACGCCGACTACCGCGAGATGCTCGACCGCGAGCGCCCCGAGTTCGTCGCCGTCTGCCCTCGATGGCTCGACGGTCACCGCGACATGGTCATCGCCTGTGCCGAGGCCGGCGTGCGCGGCATCTTCCTCGAAAAACCGATGGCCCCCTCCCCGGCCGATTGCGACGCCATGCTCAATGCCTGCGATGCTGCGCACACCAAGATTGCCATTGCCTTTCAAACGCGTGTCAGTCCGATTTTCGCACAAATTCAGACATTGATCGCCGACGGCGCGATCGGCCCGATCCTCGAACTCCGGGGCCGCGGCAAGGAAGACCGTCGCGGCGGAGGCGAAGATCTCATGGTCCTCGGTTCTCACACGATGGACCTCTTTCGCGCCCTGCTTGGCGATGCCTCCTGGTGCTTCGCCCGCGTCCTTGATTCCGGCCAGCCGATCGGCCCCGAACAGGTTCGCGACGGCGCCGAAGGAATCGGCCCCCTCGCGGGCGACCGCATTGATGCCATGTATGGCTTCGAAAACACGCCTGTCGTGGCTCACTTTGCCACCAGTCGCCCCGAAAAGCCGGGCGATCGCTTCGATCTCCGAATTTTTGGCGAATCGGGAGCGATTTTCATGGGATTTGGTTGGCTTCCCGAGGCTTACCTTGTCCGCGATCCCCGCTGGTCCGCGGTCCCCGATCGTTCCTCCTGGGAGCGAATTACCAGCGCTGGTGTCGGCCAACCCGAACCGCTCAAAGACGGCGGGTTAAACGCCGGCAATCGCCAGATCGTCGCCGACCTGATCGCCGCGGTCGAAGCCGATCGTCCTCCGCTCGTCTCCGGCGCCGATGGCCGCGCATCCATCGAAATGATTCTCGCGACCTATGCGTCTCAACGGGCCGGCGCCCCGGTTTCCCTCCCGTTGGCCACTCGGACCCACCCACTCGACGGGTTCGGGTCCTAGCACGCACTCACGTGCTCCATTCTCGAAAAAATCCTCCCGCGGCGCGTTAGGCTATTGACGAAGCCGCTGATGTCCGAGTGTAGTATTGGAATCTCGAATACCGTGTCCCCCCGATGGCGTGCGAGGCGATTGGGGTGAGATGGCCTCAACTCTGGGGGCCGGACGCGGGCATTCGCAGACAGCGGTGGCAGCCTCGGTTGGGCTGCCCCGACGGTTTGAACAGCTGGCCGCGGTCCTGTCTGCCTGGCATCGACAGGGCCGCCACTCGATCGAGGTTCCCCCACGGCGATGCAGTTCGAGGCGCTCAAAATCTTCTGTGATGTCGTGCGCCGGGCGAGTTTCTCGCGCGGTGCCGCCGAGAACGGCATCTCGCAGTCGACGGCGAGCCAGGCCGTGCATAACCTTGAAGAGCGCCTTGGTGTCAAGTTGATTGACCGTTCCAAGCGCCCCTTGATCCCGACGCCCTACGGCCAGATGTATTATGAAGGGTGTCGCGAGCTGGTGGAACGCTATCAGGATGTTGAGCGTCGCGTTCGGGCGTTGGGCCGTGCCGATCAGATTGAAGGCATGGTCCGGATCGTGGCGATCTACTCGGTCGGCCTCGGTCAGCTCACCCGCCACATCACCGAATTCCGAAACCGGCACCCCCTGGCCGACTGCCGCCTGGAGTGCATGCACCCCAGCGAGGTCGTCGATCGGGTTCGCACCGGTCGTGCCGACCTCGGCATTGTCTCATTCCCGAAAAAATGGCCGGGGATCGACGTCGTCGCCTGGCGAGACGAGGACATGGTCGTGGCCGTTCCTCCGGGGCACCCCCTGGCCGATTCCGAGGGGATCAGCCTGGAACGCCTCGACGGCGCCCGCTTCGTCCACTACGATTCCGAACTGCCGATTCGCCGCGCGATTGATCGTCACCTGAAGCGTCGCGGCGTTCAGGTTGAGCCAAGCCTGGCCTTTGACAGCATCGAGAATATCAAGCGAGCTGTCGAGGTGGGCGCCGGGGTGGCGATACTGCCCCGGACGACGCTGGAGCGCGAGGTCGCTTCAGGCAGTCTCGTCGCGGTCCCGATTACCGATCATCCCCTGAGCCGGCCCCTGGCGATCGTCCACCGGGGCGAAGCCACCCTGGGCCTGGCCGGGAGTCGGTTCCTCGAAACCTTGCGAGACGGCTCCACGGCCGAGGAAGGGGCGACCACGGCGTCGTCCTCCGCCCCCTCGGCCTCCGAGCCGAAACCGAACGGCCGGGGCGCCTCCCGAAGTGGCCGGACCCCTGCCGTCAAGAAAACTTGATTGAGATGCTGGTGCATCGGCCCGAGGTTCGGGGCCGGGCACCGGCCCCCGGAGTCCGCACGTCGCGGACCGATCGGCGGGCCGGCGCTTCCCGAACCGGAGCCGTCTGTCTGGAGGGAGCAAACCTGATGAGCACGAGTTTCCCGCCCCCCGTGGGCCTGTACGACCCGGCTAATGAGCACGACGCTTGCGGTGTCGGTTTCGTCGTGGATCTCCAGGGCCGACGGTCGCACAAACTCGTGCGCGACGGATTGCGCGCCCTGTGCAACCTCGACCACCGAGGCGCCCGAGGGGCCGAGCCCAACACCGGAGACGGCGCCGGCATCCTCATCCAGATCCCTCACGAATTCCTCGCCGAACGCTGCAAACCCCTTGGCATCACCCTGCCCGAGCCCGGCCAGTACGGCGTCGGCGCCATGTTCGCCTCGCCGGTCAAGGAACGCCGCGAAGCCGGACAGGCCATCTTTGAACAGATTCTCAAGGATGAACGGCTCCCCCTCCTCGGCTGGCGAGAACTCAAGACCGACAACTCCACCCTCGGCGCCACCGCCCAGGCCGTTGAGCCGAGCGTCTGGCACGCCTTCGTCGGTTCCCGCTTCGGCGAGGATACCGACGCCTTCGAACGCAAGCTGTTCGTCGTCCGAAAGCGGTTCGAGCAGGCCGTCGAGGCCGCCGGGCTCGACGACGGGGCCTTCTTCTACTTCTCCAGCCTTTCCTGTCGAACGATCGTCTATAAAGGCATGCTCACCCCCGAGCAGGTCATCGACTATTACGCCGACGACCTGGGCGACGATCGCCTCGTCTCGGCCCTCTGCATGTTCCACTCGCGGTTCAGCACCAACACCTTCCCGAGCTGGGAGCTGGCCCACCCCTACCGGATGATCGCCCACAACGGCGAGATCAACACCCTTCGCGGCAACATCAACTGGATGCGAGCCCGAGAGGCCCTCTTTGCCTCGAACCTGTTCGAGCCGGGCGACCTCGACCACCTGCGCCCGGTCATCCGCGAGGGGCTTTCCGATACCGCCGCGCTCGACGCCGCCATCGAGCTGCTCGTCAAGGCCGGCTACAGCCTCCCGCACGCCATGATGATGCTCGTGCCCGAGGCCTGGGAAAACCATGAAACCATGTCGCAGGAGAAGAAGGATTTCTACGCCTATCACTCCTGCCTGATGGAGCCCTGGGACGGCCCCGCCTCGATCGCCTGCACCGACGGCCGCGTCATCGGCGCGACCCTCGACCGCAACGGTCTCCGCCCCAGCCGCTACACCGTCACCAAGGACGGCCTGGTCGTCATGGGCTCCGAGACCGGCATGCTCGACGAGATCGCCCCCGAGAATGTCCTGCACAAGGGGCGTCTCGAACCGGGCAAAATGTTCCTCGTCGACATGCAGGAAGGCCGGATCGTCGGCGATGAGGAACTGAAGCACGCCCTGGCCACCGCCAAGCCCTACGGCGAGTGGGTCAAGCAAGGTCTGCCGAAGCTCGACGAGGTTCCGCGGGCCCCCGAGGTTCCCGGCCCCGATCACGACACCCTCTTGCATCGCCAGCTTGCTTACGGCTACACACTTGAAGATCTCAAGTTCATTCTCTCCCCGATGGGTCAGCGCGGCGAGGAAGCCATCGGCTCGATGGGGACCGACACCCCCCTGGCCGTCCTCTCCGACCGCCCGCAGCCGCTCTTTAACTACTTCAAGCAGCTCTTTGCCCAGGTGACCAACCCGCCGCTCGACGCGATCCGGGAAGAACTCGTCACCTCGGTCCAGACCGGCCTCGGTGGTGAGGGGAACCTGCTCCAGCCCGGCCCCGAGAACGCTCGGCAAATCTTGCTCGAAACCCCGGTCCTCGACAACGACGAAACGGTCGCCATCAAACAGCTCGAAGGCTGGCGAGGCTTCAAGTCGGCCGTCATTTCCATGCTCTTCCCCGCCGCCGAAGGCGCCGCGGGCATGGAACGCCGCCTCGAAGAAATCTTCCAGGAGGCCAAGGCCGCCATCGAAGACGGCGCGACGATCATCGTCCTCTCGCACCGCTCGGTGACGAAGGAGATGGCCCCGATCCCCTCCCTGCTCGCCACCTCCGGCCTGCACCACTTCATGGTCCGCGAGGGGCTCCGCATGCGGGCCGGGTTCGTCGTCGAGTGCGGCGACGCGAGGGAGGTGCATCACTTCGCCCTCCTGCTCGGTTACGGGGCCGGGGCGATCAATCCCTATGTCGCCTTCGAGACGCTCGACGACATGATCGCCGCCCGGCAGCTCAACGGCCTGACCCACGCCGAGGCTGTCACCCTGTACCGCAAGGCGATCAAGAAGGGGGTCGTCAAGGTGATGTCCAAGATGGGCATCAGCACGATCCAGAGTTACCGAGGTGCTCAGATCTTCGAGGCCATCGGCCTGAACTCTGCCTTCGTCGCCAAGTACTTCGACAAGACCGCCAGCCGAATCGAAGGGGTCGGCCTCGCCGAGATCGCCGAGGAAACCCTCTTCCATCACCGCCGCGCCTTCGCCGAACGCGAGGTCGGCCCGGTCATGCTCGAAGAAGGCGGCCAGTACCAATGGCGCCGCGACGGCGAGTTCCACCTGTTCAACCCCGAGACCGTCTTCCGCCTCCAGCACGCCACGAAGTCCGGCCGGTTCGAAATCTTCAAGTCGTACACGAAGCGTGTGGATGAGCAGAACGAACGGCTCTGCACCCTCCGCGGCCTGTTCGAGTTCAAGATCGGCCAGCAACCGCCCGTGCCGATCGAGGAGGTCGAGTCGGTCGATTCGATCGTCAAGCGGTTCGCCACCGGCGCGATGAGCTACGGCTCAATCTCGGCCGAGGCCCACGAAACGCTTGCCATCGCCATGAACCGCCTCGGCGGCAAGTCGAACACCGGCGAAGGGGGCGAAGACCCTCAGCGGTTCATCCCCCTCGAAAACGGTGACAGCAAGCGGTCGTCGATCAAGCAGGTCGCCTCCGGCCGCTTCGGCGTGACGAGTGAATATCTCGTCAATGCCGATGAAATTCAGATCAAGATGGCTCAGGGGGCCAAGCCCGGCGAAGGGGGCCAGCTTCCCGGCAGCAAGGTCTGGCCGTGGATCGCCAAGGTCCGCTTCTCGACCCCCGGCGTCGGCCTCATCAGCCCGCCGCCGCACCACGATATCTACTCGATCGAAGACCTCGCCCAACTGATCCACGACCTGAAGAACGCCAATCCGAAGGCCCGGATCAGCGTCAAGCTCGTGGCCGAGGTCGGCGTGGGCACGGTCGCCGCGGGCGTCTCGAAGGCCCATAGCGATGTCGTCCTCATCAGCGGCTTCGACGGCGGCACCGGGGCCAGCCCGCTCACCTCGCTCAAGCACGCCGGCATTCCCTGGGAGCTGGGCCTGGCCGAGACGCAGCAAACCCTCGTCCTCAACAACCTCCGCGACCGCATCGTCGTCCAGACCGACGGCCAGATGAAGACCGGCCGCGACGTGGTCATCGCCGCCCTGCTCGGGGCCGAGGAATACGGTTTCTCCACCGCGCCGCTCGTCGTGATGGGCTGCATCATGATGCGGGTCTGCCACCTCGACACCTGCCCGGTCGGCATCGCCACCCAGAACCCGAAGCTCCGGGCCAAGTTCGCCGGCAAGGCCGAACATGTGGTCAACTTCTTCCACTTCATCGCCGAGGAAATCCGCGAGCTGATGGCCCAGCTCGGTTTCCGCACGATGGACGAGATGATCGGCCGCAGCGACCTGCTCGACGTTCGCAAGGCCATCGACCACTACAAGGCCAAGGGGCTCGACTTCTCGAAGATCCTCGCCCGGCCCGACGTGGCTCCCGAGATCGGCGTCCGACAGCTTCACGCCCAGGACCACGGCCTCGACCGATCGCTCGACGTCACCACCCTGGTCCCCCGCTGCGAGCCTGCCCTCGAACGGGGCGAGCCGGTCACCTTTGCGGTGCCGATCCGCAACATCAACCGCACCGTCGGCACCATCCTCGGCTCCGAGGTCACCCGCCGCTACGGCGGCGCGGGCCTCCCCGACGACACCATCCGGATCAAGTTCACCGGCTCGGCCGGTCAGAGCTTCGGCGCCTTCGTTCCCCGAGGGATCACCCTCGAACTCGAAGGCGACGCCAACGACTACACCGGTAAGGGACTCTCCGGCGGCAAGGTCATCGTCGCCCCGCCTCACTCGGCCACCTTCAAGGCCGAGGAGAACATCATCGTCGGCAACGTCGTCCTCTACGGGGCCACTGCCGGCCGCGCCTTCTTCCGGGGCCGCGCAGGCGAACGGTTCTGCGTGCGGAACTCGGGGGCCCTGGCCGTCGTGGAAGGAATCGGCGATCACGGCTGTGAATATATGACCGGCGGCGTCGCCGTCGTCCTCGGCCCAACCGGCCGCAACTTCGCCGCCGGCATGAGCGGTGGTATGGCGTTCGTCCTCGACCGCGACGGCGATTTCCGATCCCGCTGCAATCCCGACATGGTCGAGATCGAACCCTTCACCGAACTGGAAGATCAGGAACTCGTCCGCGATCTTCTCATCCAGCACGCCGGTTACACCGGCAGCGACGTTGCCAAGCAGTTGCTCAACGACTGGAACGCCGCCCTCGGCACCTTCGTCAAGGTCATGCCGCGCGACTACCGCCGCGTCCTCGACCACCAGAAGCAGGTCATGGCCTGCCTTTTTGAAGAAGCCACCGACCTCCGCCGTCGTCAGGGCGACTTCGAGCTTGACGACCTCCGCCACAAGGCCGAGCCGAACGACTTCGCCTTTGTCGAAGATATGCTCACGCGGTACGCTCAGCCCGAAACGCTTGACGAGGTCGAAGGTGTCCTCGTCCCCCGCAATGGCCACGACTGGGACTGGCCGTTCACCAACTTTGTCAAGGTGCTGCCCGAGGGGAACCGCCGCCTCCTGTTGCAGCGCAAGCGGGCCGAAGCCGGGGCCGATGCCCCGCTCCGTCCGAGCGACTCAAGCCTGACGCTGGAGGTCAATCATGGGTAAGCCCACCGGATTCATGGAACTCCCTCGACGTGCCGCCGGTTATCGGCCCGTCGAGGAACGCCGCAAGGACTATAAAGAAGTCTTCACCAGCCTCCCCGTCGTGGAACTCCAGAACCAGGGAGCCCGCTGCATGGACTGCGGCATCCCCTTCTGCCACCAGGGGTGCCCGCTCGGCAACCTCATCCCCGACTGGAACGACCTGGTCTACCGCGACCAGTGGCGCGAGGCCCTCGACCGCCTGCACCTGACCAACAACTTCCCCGAGTTCACCGGCACCCTCTGCCCCGCCCCGTGCGAGGCCAGTTGCGTGCTCGGCATCAACGACGACCCGGTCACGATCAAGCAGATCGAGCTGGCCATCGTCGATCGGGGCTGGGCCGAGGGCTGGATTGCCCCCATGCCCCCGAAGGTCAAGACCGGCAAGAAGGTCGCCGTTATCGGCTCCGGCCCCGCCGGCCTCGCCGCCGCCCAGCAGCTCGCGCGGGCTGGTCACGACGTCACCGTCTTCGAACGTGACGAACGAATCGGCGGCCTCCTACGCTACGGCATCCCCGACTTCAAGATGGAAAAGTGGCGGATTGACCTGCGCCTCCAGCAAATGGAGGCCGAGGGGGTCACCTTCCGTCCTGGAGTGAACATCGGCGTCGATGTTGATCCTCAGCAAATCCTTGCCGAGTACGACGCCGTCTGCCTCTGCTGCGGAGCCACTCAGGCCCGTGACCTGCCCATCGAGGGCCGCGACCTCAAGGGCATTCACTTCGCCATGGACTTCCTCCCGGCGCAGAACAAGCGCGTGGCCGGCGACCCCGTCTCCGACGACCCGACCCTGAACGCCAAGGGGAAGAACGTCATCATCATCGGCGGCGGCGACACCGGGGCCGACTGCCTCGGTACCGTCCATCGTCACGGATGTGCCAGCGTCCACCAGTTCGAGATCGTCCCGCGTCCCCCCGCCTCGCGCGATCCGAACAACCCGTGGCCGCAGTGGTGGAACACCTTCAAGACCTCCAGCGCCCACGAGGAAGGCGGCGACCGCGAGTACTCCATCAGCACCGTCCGCTTCCGGGGTGAAAACGGTCACGTCACCGCGCTGGAAACCGTCCAGGTCGAGCTCAAGCGCGACGGCAACCGCATGATCTTCGACCCCGTCCCCGGCACCGAGAAGGTCTACCCGGCCGATCTCGTTTTGCTGGCGATGGGCTTCGTCGGCCCCGAACGCAACAAGCTCATCGAAGGTTTCGGCGTCGAGCTGGACGAGCGCGGCAACGTCAAGGCCGACCCCGAAACCAAACGCACCAGCGTTCCCAAGGTCTACACCGCCGGCGACATGACCCGCGGCCAGAGCCTCATCGTCTGGGCCATCGCCGAGGGGCGACACGCCGCCCAGGCCATCGACCTGGAACTGATGGGTTCCTCCGACCTGCCTCGCCCGCTGGAGCACGAAAACTATCTGCGGCCCTTCGCCGTCTGACCTCACGATCGGACCGCCTGGCCCAGCCGGCGGTCCCTCTGATCCTCACACGACAAACGGCCCCGGACGCGCGATTGCTCGTCCGGGGCTGTTCGTTTGAAATCATCTCAAGAGTGATTCGATCAAAAGGGCGGTTGATCCTGATCTGGCGGAGGCAACGGCGTGCCTCGGTAAAACCGCTGGTTCTCGGCCGCCCAGACCTTTTTGGTAAACAGGTCGTCGCCGTTTTCGGCCCGAAGCGCCTTGGCCACGGCGTTGAACTTCGCGTCCAGCTCGTCGGCGTAGTGCAGGATCATCGCTTCCAGCGTTGCCGGGGGCTTCGGCGATCCGAACTCGGTCTTGCCGTGATGCGCCAGGATCGCGTGTTCCAGCAGCAAGAGCGTCTCGACCGGAAACTCGCCGATCTCTCGGGCCGTGTCTCTCACCAGGTCACGACCCATGAGGATATGGCCAATCAAGTTTCCTTCGGTCGTGTACTTCGCCTCGATCGGGTGATATTCCAGCTCGCGCAGCTTGCCGATGTCGTGCAGGATGGCCGCGGCCACAATCACATCGCGGTTCAAGGGCGGGTTCAATTCGTCATAATACCGCCCGTAATGCTCGGCCAGCATGATGCTGACCCGCGTCACGCTCCAGAGGTGCTCGACCAGCCCTCCGGTCACGTTGTGGTGCATGTGAGAGGCGGCCGGCATCATCTCGAGTTGCGTCGCGTGCCCTTCGAGAATGCGCCGGACCAGTTCCGAAAGCTTCTCGTCCTCGATGTATCGCCCCACGAATTCGAGGATCTTGCCCAGCCGGTCGCCACTCGGAAACTTGGAGCGTTCGACCAGGTCTCCGTAATCAAAACCGTCTGCCTCATCGTCCGGGCCACCGGCGGGCCGCAGGTCGATGAGCTTCAGTTGCAAGCCGTACCGGGCGTTGAACTCCCCCCGAGCCCGAATCCGATACGCGAGCCCGTCGGTCCAGCCGTCCGATTGCTTCAGCAAGCGGTGATCCGACCACAAGGGGGCCTCGACCGTCAGATGCCGGTCGCGGAAGTAGCATTTCACGAACGGCTCGTTCTTTTTCGTCGTCCCCTTGTCTCGGTTCACGAGCACGGCGAAGCACTCGGCCTCCTGGCCGTCCTGAAAGTCGCCGAGCCGGATCACCGAGCTTTCAATGCCGCTGGCCATGATGGAAGTCGCTCCCCCTCGGGGCTGAAGGTGCCGGGTGCGAGGGTCGATCGCGCTCAGGAAGCAAGCACACCACACGCTCGATTGCCATCTCTCCTTCATCGGTTCCGAGACGGCTCATTCTGAAGCGTATCATCTGTCGAGTATGATGCAAATTGATACAGGTGATTGCAACCTGGTCAAAAGGCCACCATGTCGCCGGCGGGCATCATCCTGCCTTGATCGTCGCGATGCGCACTGCCGTTGTCTTCGGAGCGAGGCGGGGCCATCGACCTCCGATCGGGACACGGTTTCCGATCTCCCGGGCCGATGATCGATTCCAAAGGGCAATCAGAATCGATCCGCCCTGGTTCAAGGGGCACGCGTGACGCGCCGCCTTCGGAACCTCGGCCCGGCGAGGACGTGATCTCACGACGGGATCCGATCGGGCCACGGAACGCGATCGCATCGCAACGACGACACGGAGGTCTTGAATGGCTTGCTCGGGACTCCGGGGCCGTCGAGGGTTTGGGCCGCTCGCCGCGGTGATGCTCGGTTTCGTGCTGGGTCTTGGGGGTCTGCCGCCCTTGGCCCTGGCCGCTGGGGGTGATCCCGTTCGGGCGACTCCTCAGTTCGAGATCCTTCCCGGACCCGCGCCGCTTCAGGTTTCCGGCCGGTCGTTCGTCGATCCGAGCGGTCGCGTGATTCTTCTGCGCGGGATCAACCTGGCCGGCGATTCGAAGGTGCCGCCGTTTGCTCCCCGGATCGGCCCGGCCGATCTCGACCGCGTGGCCGAGTTGGGCTTCAACGTCATCCGCCTGCTGATCGTCTGGGAAGCCTACGAGCCGAGCCCCGGTGTTTACGACGAAGCCTATCTTACCTCGGTCATGACCGTTGCGGCCGAGGCTGCCCGCCGCGGTCTGTATACGATCGTCGATTTCCACCAGGACGGCTTCTCACGTCACGCCTCATACGGCACCGGCGACGGCTTCCCCCGCTGGGCCGTCTCTCCTCGAGGCCGCCCCTCGACCCCCAACAACGGGCCGCTCAGTTCCGACTGGCCCCTGATGATGGCTCTCGACCCGACCACCCACCTCTCCTTTGCCGACTTCTACGCCGATACGCATGGGGTTCGATCACGCTATCTGATCATGATTTCACGAGTTGCGTCGGCCTTTGCGACGATTCCCGGCGTCATCGGCTACGACCTGATCAACGAGCCCTGGGGAGACGAGCGCCGTGAGCTTGCCCCGCTCTATCGAGACGCCAACGCGGTGATTCGATCCGTGCATCCTTCGGCGATTCTGTTTCTCGAAGGGCACGTCAAGACGAACACCGGCATCCAGACCCGCCTGCCCCGTCCCGAATTTGGTCCGGTCGCCTACGCGCCGCACTACTACAACCCGTCCACCATCGTCCTGCGCCACTGGCACGGCCTCACCGCGACGATGGATCTGGCCTTCCACCACATGACCTCAACCGCCGAAGCCTGGAATTGCCCGCTTTTTGTGGGAGAGTTCGGTATGGACGCCCGCGTGACCGGGAGCGGGGCCTATGTTGAGGAGGTGTACGACCGCCTCGACGCCGCCTTTGCCTCCGGGGCGCACTGGAACCTGACGCCCGGCTGGACCGATCACCTCAAGGACGGCTGGAACGGCGAGGACTTCAGCATCCTCGACCCCTCCGGCCGTATCCGTCCCAACTACCGCCCCCGACCCTACCCCCGAGCCACCGCCGGCGTGCCCACGCGCTTCGCCTTCGATCGTGGCTCGTCACGGTTCAGCGAAAGCACAGTTGGTTATGACTGGATTCACGATCCCGAGCGCGGACTGACCGAGGTCTTCGTCCCTCGGTCGGTGTTCCCCCCCGGATTTCCGGTCGAGGTCCGCGCGGCCGACCCGGCGGCGGTCGTCTCGGTCTGGTACGACGCCTCGTCTCAGCGCCTTCAAATCCAGACCGACCGCCCGACGGCCGTTTCCCTCCGGGCTAGCTCCCGATGATCGGAGCACGAGACGTGGGGCCAGCCAGGGCCCCAGCCTTCCCTCGGAGATGCCTGGGAGGAGAAGGCTCGGCCCCTCAACGTCCGTTGCTCAAACGACCGAACGGAAGAACTCCAGCGTTCTCTTCAGGCCGTCGGCCCGATCGACCTTCGGCTCCCAGCCCAGAATCTCTCGGGCTCGGGTGATGTCGGGCCGTCGTCGCTTGGGATCGTCTTGTGGCAAGGGTCGGTAGTCGATGGTGCTCTTGGTGTTGGGCACCATCGCAATGATCTCCTTGGCCAGTTCCAGAACGGTGATTTCCGAAGGATTGCCGATATTGACCGGCATTGATTCGTCGGAAAGCAGTAGCCGGTAAATGCCATCGACCAGGTCATCGACATAACAGAAACTGCGTGTCTGTTGTCCTTCGCCGAAGACGGTCAACGGCTCGCCCCGCAGCACCTGGCTCATGAAGGCCGGCAAGACTCGGCCGTCATTCAGGCGCATTCGGGGACCGTAGGTGTTGAAGATTCGGACGATCCGCGTATCGACCCCGTGGTAGCGGTGGTAGGCCATCGTGATCGCCTCGGCGAACCGTTTGGCCTCGTCGTAACAGCCTCGGGGACCGATCGGGTTGACGTGCCCCCAGTAATCCTCGCGTTGAGGGTGAACCTCGGGATCGCCGTAGACTTCCGACGTGCTCGCCAGCAGGAACCGGGCGTCCTTGGCCTTGGCCAGGCCGAGCGCGTTGTGGGTGCCGAGCGAGCCGACCTTCAAGGTCGGAATCGGGTGGGCCAGATAATCGGCCGGGCTGGCCGGGCTGGCGAAATGCAGGACATGATCGACCGGACCGTCGATCGTCACCGGCTCCGAGATATTATGCAGCACGAAGCTGAAGCGAGGCTCCTGCCGCAGGTGGGCGATATTCCGTTCCAGGCCGGTCAAGAGGTTGTCGACACAGACGACCTCGTGCCCTTCGGCCAGAAACCGCTCGCACAGATGGGAGCCGACAAAACCCGCCCCGCCGGTGATCACCGTCCTCACGTCCGAACCCTCCTGGATGCGTTGGCTCCGCCCGACCTTCGGGCGCAGACACGATAGCGAGGCAAGGGGCCGGTCGACAAGGCGAACCGCGCCGATCGCATGGAATCATCCTCCTCCGAGCTGGAGCAGGTCTTCCATCGCGTACCGTCCCGGGGGCTTGCCGGCCAGATACCGGGCGGCGTCGAGGGCCCCTCGGGAGAAGCCGTCGCGGTTCAGGGCGCGGTGCGACAGTTCCAGGCATTCTCCCATCAAGCCAAAGACAACCGTATGCTCGCCCGGGTTGTCTCCGGTTCGCAGGGCGTGCAGACCGATCTCGCCGGTCGGCCGCTCACCGATCAGCCCATGTCTCCCATGGACGAATCGGTATGTGTTGATCCCTTCGGCCGCCACTTCGGCCAGGCGAAGGGCCGTGCCGCTCGGGGCGTCTTTCTTGAAGCGGTGGTGACGTTCAACGATCTCGATATCGGCCGATTGCCCGAGCGAGCGGGCCGCCACGCCGACGAGGTGAAACAGCAGGTTGACGGCCTTGCTGAAGTTGGCTGCGATGAGGATGGGGATGCGGTCGGCCAGTTGCTCCAGCTCGGTCCGCTGGGCGGGCTCGAAGCCGGTCGTGCCAACGACCAGGGGAACGCCATGCTCACCGCACCAGCGGCCGATGTTCAGCGAGGCCTCGGGGACCGAGAAGTCGATGACCACATCGACCGGCGTGCCGGGGTCGATCACGCTCGAAAGGGAGACCCCCAGCGGGCCGAGGCCGATGATCGGACCCACGTCGCCGCCGATTCGGGGGTGATCGGCTCGCTCGATGGCCGCGGCCAGGGTCAGGTCGTCCGCCTCGTCGATCAGCGAGAGGATGCGGGCGCCCATGCGGCCGGTCGCGCCGTGCATGGCAAGATTCAAGGGTCCGAGGCTCACGATCGGGCGTCTCCCAGAGGATGATGGAGCGATGGCTCAGGCCGTTGGCGGGGCGTCGGAGTAGAGGCCGATGGTCCGGATGATCGCGTCCAGCTCGTTCGGGACGACGACCGGACGGTTGGCGAAGCCGGCCCGCTTGACCCCTCGCGAGCCGAGCACGCGGTCAAACTCCTCGCGGTCGGCCGAGTGGTAGGCGACCGTCGCGTTCGGGTCCTTGAGCTGGTGGCCGGTGAGGATGCAGACGACGCGATCGGAGGGGGCGATGATCCCTTCCTCTCGCAACCGTTTGGCCCCGGCGACACTGGCGGCCGATGCCGGTTCGCATCCCAGGCCGCCGGCCCCGACGCGGGCCTTGGCGTCCATGATCTCCTGGTCGGAGACCTGCCGGACGACGCCGTCGCAGACGTCGAGGGCCCGGAGGCACTTCTTCAGGTTCACTGGGCGATTGATCTCGATGGCCGAGGCGATGGTCGAGGCCCGGATGTGCTCGTGGTCGAGGTGGTCGTAATAGGCCTTCGGGATCGACTCGTCAGGCAGGCCGCTGTTCCAGCTCAGGCCGTGAGAGCGGACGAGCTGGTCGAGGGTCTGGGCGCCGGCGGCGTTGATGACCGCCAGGCGAGGGATGCGGTCGATCAGGCCGAGATAATGCAGTTCCTGGAACGCCTTGCCGAAGGCCGACGAGTTGCCGAGGTTGCCGCCGGGCACGACGATCCAGTCGGGGACCTCCCAGCCGAGGGCTTCGAGGACCCGGAGCATCACCGCCTTCTGCCCTTCGAGGCGGAAGGGGTTGACCGAGTTCATCAGGTAGATGCCGAGGCGGTCGGCCACCTCGCGGACCCGGGCCAGGGCGTCGTCGAAGTCGCCGACGATCTGGATCGTGAGGGCGCCGTGGTCGAGAGCCTGGGCGAGCTTGCCGTAGGCGATCTTGCCCGAGCCGATGAAGATGATGGCCTTGAAGCCGAAATCGGTCGCCGAGCAGAAGACGGCCAGGGAGGCCGAGGTGTTGCCCGTGCTGGCACAGGCGACGCGGCGGGCGCCGACCATGTTGGCGTGGCTGAAGGCCGCGGTCATGCCGTTGTCTTTGAAGCTGCCCGAGGGGTTCATCCCCTCGTACTGGAGCAGGAGGTTCCCCTCCTGGACGCCGACGTACTGGGCGGCCTTGGTCGAGGGGCGGAGCAAGGTCTGCCCCTCACCGATGGTGACCACCTTCTCCGGAGGGACGAAGGGCATCAGGTCGTGGAAGCGCCAAACGCCGGAGAAGCAGAGCGGGTCGAGCCGCCGAGACCATTTGGCCTCGAAGTCGCTCAGACGGGCCGGGACCGGCAGGCGGTCCCAGTCGTAGATGACGTCGAGCAGGTCGCCGCAGTCGGGACAGGAAAAGACGGCGCGATCGACCGGCAGGGTGACACCGCAACGGGGGTTGATGCAGCGCTGATAGGCCAGGTCGGTGTCGGTTCGAGGCAGGGTCGAGGTCGAGACGGTCATCGCGGCGTTCCTCGCGGCGTTCCGAGCGGATTGGCGGCGTGGCACGATGGTCGAGTGACCGAGGACCGCGCGACCCTCCCTCCCCCGATCCGGTGGACCAGGTCGGCCCGAGAAGGAACGCGGTCGAGCGGGCCGTTTGCCAGGTCGCCAATCCCTCTTACTTTACCGACGCGAGGGGGCACTCGACAAGGAGGCGTCGGTCCTCGACTCGGTGTCGGAACCGGCGGACGCCGAGTCGTCATCGGCCGGCGACGCCGGGGAGGAGCCGTCGCGCTGCAAGCGCTGATAGACCTCCTCGCGGTGAATGGTCACGGTGTCGGGCGCTTCGATGCCCAGACGAACCTTGTCGCCGTGGACGCGGACCACGGTCAAGGTCACGGTGTCTCCGATCCGAATCCGTTCCCCGATCTTGCGGCTCAAGACCAACATGGTGCGGGACCTCCTGCGTCCTCGGGGGCCAAAGGGGACAAGACCTCAGGGCCGAGCGGATTGTATGCTGGACAGGCGTTTCAATGCAAGCCTGTTCCCTATCGCTGTCGGGGCTCTGGGGATCAACGCGATCGGCCCGGCGTCGGGCAGTCGGCAATCGTTGCCGCGGGGCTCAAGCGATCGCGATCTGAGAATGCATACGAGGGTGCATTTCTCGTGTGACGGTTGCTCATGACGAACATCTTTTGCAAATGAGCTTGACTGGCCGGAGAGTTACGTATAATTACGGCGGAATGCTCATGCATGCGCGTTCCATCGCGCTGAGCGTGGCTCGCGACGAATTGGGGTCGTGGGCCGTTTCCCCTTGTTGAACGAGTCTTGAGTTCCGCACATGCCTTCAAAGTCGACCACCGCGACAAAGTCTGCCGGCGCGTCGAAGTCTTCGGCCTCCGCGACCGCGACCGCCCCGGCTCGCCGCTCCGCTCCCAAGCGGGGGAAAGGGCCGTCGGCCAACGTTCGTCAGGCCGCCGAGTTGCTCAAACAGGTGTCGGACCCGACACGGCTGCAAGTCTTGATGTTGCTGACCGAAAAGGAACGCAATGTCTCTGAGCTTTGCACCGACCTCGGATCGACCAGTCAGCCGGCCGTCAGCCATCACCTGGCCCTGCTTCGTCATGGCCGGTTGATCGAGCCCCGTCGGACGGGCAAGCATAACTATTACTACTTGACCGATGCCGGTCGAGAACTGGCGCAGGTGGTCGACGCCATCGTCTGATCACCTTATTCGCATCGGTTCAGTCATTCATCGCTGCGATCGCCGACGTTCTTCCCCCCCTCTTTCTTTCCCTCCGCGGTTGCTCTTGTCGTTGGTGATGCCGGTGTGCCCGGATGGTTGAAGGCCGTGTTGCTGATGGTTCGCTTCGGCATCACGGCTTGTTCTTGGGTTCGACGGGACCGGCCGGCCTCAGCTCAGCTCTCTGGGTGTTGAGCGAGCCGAGGCCAGGCGGTGACGCGTCGAATTCGAGCTTAGCGAGGCGCGGCGGCCGGGGCCGGATCGTCGGTCGGGGCCGCGCCGATCGTCAGGTTATCCTGGACCCGTTCGACCCCAATGGTTTCGACGGCCAGACGAACGGCCTTGCGGCGCAACTCGGCGTCGGGCACGGTGCCGTGCAGGATGACCACGCCCCCTTCCTTGGACTCGATGGCAATCTCGGCCTCGCTCAGAGCCTTGTCCCATCGAATGCGACTGTAGACGCGGGCCTCGACGCCGAGGTCCTCGACCCGTTGTTGCACCTCGGCGGCGCGTCGGCGAACGTCTTCGGAAAGGTCGCGGAAGTTCCGTTGCAAGCGGTTGAGGAACCGGTCGACCTGGGCCCCGGCCCGTTCAGCAACCCCCTGGTCCTGGGGATTGGGGTCCTGTGCGAACGCGGGGGCCGGTATCGTGGTGAGCAGCAGGCCGAGGCCAAGCATCAAGGCCGGAACGATTGAGTTTTGGTAACGCGATTGCATGGTCTGAACGCTCCTGAAATTCGATCCAGTCAGGTGCCCCGCCCTGACGGGCGAGCGGTCGAGACGGGACCGGACGGATGGGATTTGAGGTACAGAATCCAGCAAGCCTCATGCCAACGGGGTCTGTGGCTCCGGAGTGGGGCAGGACGATTGCAATGGATTTCTCTGAAGCAAACCGGCGAGCTTCAGGGCATTGCAATCGTCCGGCGGTGCGGGAGACGCGGGCCGACGGGGGAATTACGAGGATTTGGCCAGGTGCTCGCGGACGACCTCAAGGCCGAGGCCGATGTCTCGGATGCGGGCGGCCTGGTCGCCGACCTCGCGCTCGATCATCAGGGGGCCGGTGTAGCCGACGGCCTTGAGGGTGTCGAGGAAGCGGGGGATGTTGACTTCGCCCTGGCCGAGCGGGACCTCCTCGCCCCAGTGCCCGGGAGTGGTCGGGCGTCGGGCGTCCTTGAGGTGGACGCTGACGATGTCGGGGCCGAGGATCTCGACGGCCCGGATCGGGTCGCCCATGTCGTAGAGGAGCATGTTGGCCGGGTCGAAGTTGACCTTCAAGGTGGGTGAGGCCAGCTCGTCGAGGGTCTGGCGGAGCAGGTCGGCCGGTTCCTGGCCGGTCTCGAAGGCGAGGGTCACGCCTTGCTCGGCGGCGAGGCGGCCGGCCTCGCGCAGGGTATCGAGAAAGGCGGAGCGGCCGGGATCGCCGGGGTGGGGGATGAAGCCGGCGTGGAGCATGAGGTGGGTCAGGCCCAGCGCCTTGGTGCGGCTCAGGGCCCACTTGAGGCGCTCGATCCGTTCGGCGCGGAGGGATTCGGGGCCGAATCCGCCGGTCTCCTTGATGGTTTGCGGGGTGGTGTAGTCCTCGCCGGGGAAGCCGAGCATGGCGCCGGTCATGACGAAATCGGCGGCCAGGGCGGCCTGGGGCATGGCGTCCCCTTCGTCCCAGGCGGCGTGATGCGGGTCGCCGCAGGCGATCTGGGTGGCCTTGACCCCCAGCTCGGCGAGCAGGCGGTTCAGCTCGGGGATGCTGGTGACCTGAAGGCTCCAGCTACAGACGCCCAGGGTCAAGGGCTCGAACGAATGACTCGACACGGCGGCACCTCGTCGGGAATCGAGATGAGGGATGGATGGGCAGGACGCCTTGGCCTGCCACCGGGGAACAGGCAGGCCGAGGCCCGCCCTCACGATGACTGTCATACCATTGCCTCGCCTCGTCGGCCACGCCCCGGAGGGGGAACGCCTGGCTTGGATCGCCCGTAGTACCGCTTCCACTCACCAAAGGTGGGTTTATTCCTGGGTGGCCCCGGTGGCTCGTCCACCGGGGTTTCGGAGCGACGAGCGGTCTCGGAGCGACCTCCCGTCGCCTCTTGCGGCTGCGCCGCCCCGGTTGGCGAGCAACCGGGGCCACCCAGGACAACGGGGCGACGCATCATTTGAGAGTGGATACACCCGACGAGAACGCGACGGCATCCGACGAGAAGGGTCGGAAGGACGAGAAGGAACCGTCGAGGCTGCGATCGGGCGGGCCGATTGGGTTCGATTCGCGCGGGGAGGATTGGAGGGCCAAGGAGGCGGATGCGGAGCGGGATCGAGGGCATGGCCGGGCTCGTCGGATGGAGTGGCGGGGGGCGGAGCGGTGGCACGGGACGGACGGAGAGCGGCGATCGGGCGGATCAAGGAGGGGCTCGGGACCGATCGGGGGTTCGTGGGTTCGGCGTTGGGGACAGTCGGGGGGCAGATCCGAAGCGGAACAGAGGATCGCCGAGGAGTGACGCCGCTCAGGAACGTCGGGCCGAGGCGGCTCGGGCGCGTCGGGCGCGGCGGTTGAGCGAAAGAGCGCGGGCGTCGAGGCGATCGCGGACCGTCGAGGCGAGCGAGCCGCCAGGGAGCCGGGTGGAAGGAGCCGTCGGCGCGGCCGAGGGGGCCGAGTTTGAGGCCGGGGCAGGGGTCGGAGCGGGGTTCACGGGGGCGTCGAGGTGGTCGGACCCCCTCACCCGGCCTTCGGCCACCCTCTCCCCCGCAATCGGGGGCGAGGGTTGGGAAGGCATGGGCAACCGGCCGGCGGCTGCGGGTGGGGGCGAGGGCTGGGAGCGGTCAAACGCGGCAGGAGTCGGGGAGGGCTCGGGCGGGAGGGCGGATCGGACGGGTCGGGGGGAGGGAGGACCGGCGGGGGGAGAGGCGGAGGTTAACGCGGGGGCTTCGGATTGGAGGCGTCGCAAGCCGTTGAGGAAGAAGGAGAAGCGGCGTCGGGCGTCGGCGGCGTAGCGTTCCAGAAGACGGAGGGCGGGCGGGTCGTCGGCATCGAGGCCGAGGCAGGCGTCGGTGCGGGCGCGGTCGTCTCGGGCGTTGAGGAAGGTGTCGAGGCGGTCGCGGAGGGCGGCGGTGGACTGGGCGACGAGGTCGAGGCCGGGGGCGGCGCTGGAGTCGTCGGGGTGGAGGTCCCACGGGCCGGAGGCGTCTCGGGCCGAGGTGGGGACGCCGAGCAGGTCGAGGGCGAGGTTCCAGGTTTCGGGGGTCCAGCCGTCGAGGCGTTGGAGGGATTCAAGGATCTCGTCCCAGCGCTCCAGGAGCCAGAGGACGCCGTGCTTGGTTTGCAGGAGCACGGGCTGGATGATCTCGGGGCGCTGGGAGAGGGTCGCCGCACGCTGGGCGATGGCGGCGGCCTGGTCGTCGTCCCAGGATTCGGAGGCTCGGGTGGCGCGTTCGGCTCGGGAGGCACAGATGCGGGCCTCGCAGAGGTCGAGGCGGACGGATTCGGCCACGAGGCGGTCGAAGTGCCATTCCTGCGCGGAGCCGGTCGGGTGGTAGTCGGTTCGCCAGAGCGATTGACGTTCGGCGATGGCCTCGGCCATTGCGGCCGGGGGGTGAAGGCCGACGCGGGAGAGTCCGTGCGTCTGGGCGTTGCGGCTCGATCGGGTTTTGCCCTCGGTCGATTTTGGGCCGGTCGAGCGGAGGGCGTTGAGGCGGTTGGCGAGGGTCTGTTTCAAGGAGGCGGCCATGAGGGTGCGTGTTCCAAAGGATGCGATGGGGGCGGACCAGGAACGGGAGGAGCGAGCTTGCTCCTGTCTGAAACAATCTGGAAAAAGAGGAGGCTTTATTGCGTTTTTTTCGGGGAAGTGAAATCGGAACAGGGAGGTTGAGAGCCACGGATGGAACACGGATGGGATGGGAGGTGGGGGGCGAGGTGTCGCGGGAAACGAGTCGTGGGCGGTTGGCGGAGGAGAGGCGACGGGGAGAGGTTGAGGTCGGTCGAGGGGGATCAGGGAGGGCTGCGCAGCGGGGCCGACGGGGCTGTGCGCTTGTGCCGCTTCCCATCAAAACGGGTGAGTTTGTCTGGGGTGGCCCTGGTTGTTCGCGGTTCGTCCACCGGGGTCGCGGAGCGACGAACGATCTCGGGGCGGCCTCCTGTCGCCTCTTGCGGCTGCGCCGCCCCGGTTGGCGAGCAACCGGGGCCATCCAAGGCCGAGCACCGGGGTCACCCAAGGCCAAGGGGCAACGCATCCGTTGAGGGTGGAAGGGGGACTAGGCTCGGGCAAATTCTCCCCAGGCCCAGGTGACCGTGAGGAACCAAATCAGAGCGAGCAAGATACAGAGGATGCCCCAGGCGCGGGCCTCAAGCCCTCGGATGGGCGTGCTGTTTCGGACGCTCAGGGAGATACGGCCAACCACGAGGACAGAGGCGCCGTAACAGAGCAAGACAAGGCCGACCGCATGCGTAAGCAGGATCAGTTCGAGTCCCATTCGCTGACTCGTGGGGCGTTGGGTGCTGGGTGCCCTACCCCCGACGCGGTGGGCGTGCGCTGGGCCCACGGCTCGAACTCATTCGCCTGGAACGTCTCTCTCAGCAACAGGCGATCCTCGAGCCGCTCGCGCTCGGGCCATGTCTCCATCTGAAATGCGTGGAACGTCTGCCCCTGCGGCAAGCGATCCCCGAGCCGCTCGATGACCTCATGGGCAGGGCGCAATCGAGTCGGCGTCCAGCCCATGAAATTGGCCAGGATCAGGTAAAAGACCGAGCAGACCATTGAGCCAAACAGAAGCGTGAGCAACGTCACCGAAAGGCCCATGAACACTTTGTCCAGGAAGGTCGCTTTGCCGACCGCGATGGAGTGCGTCTCGGGAGTCGGATCTCGGTCGACGGTGACGCCATCGGCATTGGTCACAAACCGAGGGATTCTCGAAGGGTTGAACGCCATCGGTGCCGCGCCTCCTCTGTGATGAGTTCGAGAGGGTCTGGACCTGGAGGAATCGACGTCGGCGCAAAGTGATTTATTCTAAGGCTGAGTGTCAAGCGGGGAGGGAAGGCTGTCTGGCGGTGGTTCTGTGGTTTGTTGTAAGTTATTGATTGGTATGGGTTTTTGTTGTTTGGTTGGGCGGATCAGTAATAAAGCTGGAAGCGGAGCCAGAGCATGTTGTTATCGATCATCTTTTGATCGGGGAGGGCGTAGAGGACGGGGGAGCCGAAGGAGGCGTATTGCCAGGTGAGGAGGACCTTGGTGAAGCGGTTCGGGTACCAGTTGACGCCGAGGTTGGTGACGGCGGCGGAGTTGCTCCAGAGGTTCGGATCGGCCAGGCCGGCGGTGAAGATGTTCGAGGAGAAGTCGAGGGTGCTGTAGCGGCCGAACAGCTCGATGGCGCCGGGGCCGAACGAGCCTCGCTTGAGGCTGAAGGGACGGAGGGGTTCGACCAGGCTGCGGCGTTCGAGTTCCTCGCCGGTGAGGAAGTAGCCGGCGGCGATGGAGAAGCCGTGCGCGGGAAGGACGGCGGAATTCGGGGCGGTCCGGCTGGGAGCGTACCGCAGGATCGCGCCGTTGTAGTCGGCCAGGAGGGAGAGGGAGCGGTAGAAGTAGGCCATGTGGGCCGACCAGAAGGCTCGCTGGCCTCGTTCGATGACGCCGGGGTTGAAGATCAAAAAGGGAGGGGCGGCGCGGTCGGCGGTGTCGGCGTTCGAGGCGTTGGTGGCGACGCGGAAGGAGTCGGGGACCAGGGGGTTGTCCTGGGTGCCGTAGACGAACGATCCGCCGAGGTTGAGCAGCCGAAGCAAGGTGCCGCGGGGCTGGTCCTGGAAGGGGCGGAGGTTGAAATAGGTCATCAGGTCCTTGTCGTTGTTGTAATCCTCGTACGAGTTGCGCGGACCGTTGACGAGAGCGAGCGCGTAGTCGAGGCGCTCATCGAACAGTTCACCCCAGAACATGGCCCCGACCTGGCGGTTGAGGCCGAGGTTCGAGGTGAACAGGGAGCGTTCGGGGGCGATGAGCCAGAGGTTGGAAACGGCAAACTGCTCGTAGTTTTGGGGCGACTGGAAGCGGCCGACCTTGAACATCAGGCGGTCGTCGGCGTGGACGTTGATAAAGCTGTCGAGGAGGTTCAGGCCACTGAAGCCGCGGTTGATCGAGAAGAGGTATTCGACCGGCCGAGTGACCCGGCCGCCGAACAGGATCCGGTTTCGAGGTTGGTAGAACCCGTCGCGGGCCAGGCCGTCACCGCTGGGGTCGAAGGCGCGGTAATCGGTCTGGCTTTCGAGATTGATCTGGAGCAAGAACTCCTTGTTCTCGCTCTCGAACTGGAATCCCTGGCCGAAGCGGCCAAGGATGGGGACGCGCTCCTCGGCACGCCCCGGAGAGACGGCGGTAATGCCGGGGACGGGGGTGTTTGGCGGATTGCCGAGGGCGGTGCCGGAGCCTCGGGGGACCGAGGTTGAGGTTGAGGCTGGAGGTGGAGTGGATCCGAACGCTTCGGTCAGGGATCGGGAGCCCGCTCCGGGGGCTGGCGGGGCCGTTGGGTTGGGATCGGGAGGGGCCGGGGGCGGGATGGCGATGAGGCGTCGGAGTTCCTGGTTTTCCTCGGTGAGCTGGCGGTTCTGATCTTCGAGGGCGCGGAGGCGGGCCTCGATGGCTTCGAGGCGGTCAATCGGATCGGCGGGGGGAGCGGGGTCGGAAGGAGTGATTGAGGGGTCGAGGGGGGGCAGGGAAAGAGGCGAAGGGGAGGCCGGTTCCGGATCGGAGACCGAACCGTCGTCCTGAGCACCCGCAAGGGTCAGGCCGGGGAGTCCGAGCATGAGCAGACAGAGCAGAGCGGAGCGTTCCCACATCAGCGCGTCGATCTCATTCGGCCAATCCGAATCGTTTCGGCGAGGATTGCGAAGGCACCTCATCGATTGCGATCGGCCGATCGGCCTGTGAGCTTGAGGCGAATGGTGTGGATTGCGAGGGGTTGGCGGGTGGGGCGGCAAAAAGGTTAGACGGGGTCGCCGTTGAGGAAGACGGGGTCGCGGCGGATTTCGCGGCCGGTGCGGACCTCGAAGACGCGGACGGCAAGGGAGGGGACTTCGAGGACGGCGAAGCTGTAGGAGGTCTGGATGCCGGGAACTCCCATGATCGAGCCGGGGTTGACGAGGGTGCCGCCGTTGAAGTGGCGGTCGATCATGGGCAGGTGGGTATGGCCGAGCACGAGGACGGAGGCGTCGGAACGGTCCCAGAATTGCGTCACGGACTCAGGTAAAGGTCGGTAAGGGGTGACGAACTCGGTATCGCTGGCGGGGGAACCGTGGTGGACTTCGATGGTGATGCCCTTGACGGTCAGGGATCGCGAGGCCGGGAGTTGTTCGAGAAACTCCCAGGTGGTGTCGTGCAGGGACGCGGGACGCCAGCCCCGAGGGCCGATGAGCTGCCGGCGTTCGAGGGCCCAGCGATCGTGATTGCCCCGGACGCAGGGGATGCCCAGGCTCTGGACCCGGGCGACAGCGGCATCGGACTGGTAGCCGTAGCCGACGAGATCGCCGGTACAGAGCAGTTGATCGACGCGCAGCGTTTCCAGATGCCGCAGGGCCGACTCCAGGGCTCGGGTGTCTCCGTGAATGTCGCCGAGCAGACCGATTTTCATCGTGTTCCGTTCACTGACCACGACCTCCCCGATTCGGTCGGGGCGGATTGTTGGTACACTCCAGGGGAC
This sequence comes from Tautonia marina, assembly GCF_009177065.1. Classification (NCBI taxonomy): domain Bacteria; kingdom Pseudomonadati; phylum Planctomycetota; class Planctomycetia; order Isosphaerales; family Isosphaeraceae; genus Tautonia; species Tautonia marina. The sequence continues at coordinate 176,707 of NZ_WEZF01000008.1, read as the reverse complement.
TCGTTGAACGCCGGCCCCCGATCGTGCGCGGGGAAAGGCCGACGATGAAGAACTTATTATCGTCCGGGACCTCAGTCATGGCCACGCCAATCCCGGCCGAGCTGCGCCGGACTCTGGTACGGGAGCATCCCGAAGCCTGGGTAGATCATCTGCTCGGGGCCTTCCCGCCGGAGTATTGCGAACGGTTCGATGCCGAGACCATTTCGAGACACCTGGGATTGATCCGGGGGCTGGAAGTCGATCGTCCGGTACGGTTGCGAGCCGAGCGGTTGCCGGAGGAGCCGGAGACCTGGCGAGTCGAGATTGCCGGTTACGACGCCTTTCAGTTGCTCTCGACCGTCTGCATGCTGCTGACGGTGGCTCGGCTGTCGATCGTCGAAGCGAGCATCTTCACGTCGGACCCTCCGGCCGAGGAACCGGGATCGGGGGCGGTGGCTGCGACGGTGCGTCCGAGGCCGACGACGCCGGGGGGAGCGGGGCGTTCGGGCTTCTGGAGGCCGGGGGGGGCTCGGCCGCAGCGATCGTCGCAGGCCCCCGATCGCAGGAGGAAAATCCTGGACGTCTTCACGGTCAGGCCGACGAGCGGGAGCGGCTCTCCGGACTGGAAGGCGTTTGAGGAGGAGCTGTCGGAGCTGGCGCAACTGTTGCGCCAGGGGCAGCATGACGAGGTGCATCATCGGCTCATCAGCCGGTTTGCCGCGGCGTTGGGGGATCGTCGGACGATCGGCGGGCCGCTCGATTCGATCTTGCTGGAGATCTCGGCCGAAGGGCCCGAGAAGCCGACGCGGATCGACGTGCGAGCGCGCGACAGCTTCGGGTTCCTGTCGCTGACGGCCTCGGCGTTGGCCCTAAGCGGGTTTCGGATCGTCCGGGCCGACATTTGCACGGTGGCCGATTACGGCTGGGCCGAGGATACGCTCTGGATCACCGACCGATCGGGGCGGCCGATTCTCGATCCTGATCGCCTGCTGGCCTTGAAATATGCCTTGATTCTGATCGAGCATTTCAGCACTCGGCTGCCGAGGGCGACCGATCCGGAATCGGCGTTGATTCACTTCAGCCGGTTCGCCAACGACCTGATGGCGAGGCCGGATCGGGCTCGGGAGTTTGCCGCGCTGGACCGCTCGGAGGTGCTCGACGCTTTGGTTCGGGTGCTGGGTGAGAGCCGGTTTTTATGGGAGGATTTCCTCCAGTCGCAGCCGGAAAACATCTTGCCCTTGATCGACGATCCGCAACGCTGGCGGCGCAGCCCCGACCGCGACGAACTGGCCCGCGATCTGGCCCAGCGCCTGGCCCGAGACGCCGAGCTGGACGACCGTATCCGGGCCCTCAGACGGTTCAAGGACCGCGAGATTTTCCGGGCCGACGTGCGGACGATTCTCGGCCTGAGCGACGGCCCGGAGGGCTTCGCCGACGAATTGACCGACGTGGCCGAGGTGGTGATCGCCTCGGCGCTCGACCTGAGCATCGAACGGCTCGGGCCGGAGCGGCCCAGGCGGGGGGATGGGAGTCCGGTGCCCGTTTCCATTTGCGCTCTGGGGAAGTTCGGCGGCCGAGAGCTGGGATTTGCGTCGGACCTGGAGCTGATGGTCGTCTGGGACGATCACGACCAGTCGGCCTCGGCGCAGGGGGCGTCGGCCTCGGAGTACTTCGATCGGATTGTGACGACGCTTCGCCAGGTGCTCGGCGTGCGGCACGGGGCGACCTTCGAGCCCGATTTCCGCCTGCGGCCGTATGGCAAAGGAGGACCGCCGGCCACGGCCCTGTCGTTGTTCGAATCGTATTACCGGGCCGGAGGAGCCGCCTGGGCCTATGAACGGCAAGCCCTGATCCGCCTGCGAGCGGTGGCCGGCGATCGGGAGCTGGGAGCGTTGCTCGAACAGCATCGAGACGCGTTTGTGTACGGTCCCGAACCGCTCGACCACGAGGCCCTGCGGAAGATGCGATCGATGCAGCTTCGGCAGCTCATCCGGCCGGGGACGATCAACGCGAAGCTCAGCCCGGGGGCCCTGGTCGATATCGAATATGCCGTGCAGGCGCTCCAAATTCACCACGGACGGGAGAATCCGGCCCTGCGATGCCCGAGCACGCTGGGGGCGATCGAGGCGCTTTGTGAGGCCGGGCACCTCGACCGGGAGACGGCGGCGACTCTGAGCGACGGCTGCCGGTTCTTCCGATCGTTGATCGGAGCGTTGCGGGTGGTGCGAGGCAACGCCGAGGATTTGACGGTTCCGCCCGCCACGTCGGACGACTTCGCCCAGCTGGCGAGACGGATGCGGATGGACTCGGCCGAGACGCTCCGGCAGCGGTTGCAGCATCAGCTCGAGGGGGTGAAACGGGCCGTGGACCGCGTGCTGGAGCCGCTTGGTTAGGACAAGGGATCAGTTCGATCAACGCCGCGAGGCAAGGCGAGCGGGGCGCGGTCGGATCGAGGGATGGTAAGGCGAGAGCCCCCTCAGACCTGGTTCGGAGGACGCCTGGCGTAAGGTTCGGGAATCTGGGCTCTTGCGTTGGGCGGGTCGGATCGGGTATTTCATTGCTCCAAGCCAGGATCGAATCCAAACGGCATGGTTGCGCGCTGTGCGTTGTCGACCGTGCAGGGAGAATGCCGCGCGTTTTTCTTGATCAATCCGCAGACCGACATCCCGCTCCTCTCCCCTCTCTCTCACGGAGTCCCTCCCAGCGATGGCTATGACCCCCGCCGACGTTCAGAAGATGGCCAAGGACGCCGGTATCCAGATTGTGGACCTGCGCTTCATCGACCTGCCCGGCATCTGGCAGCACTTTTCGATCCCGGTACGCAACCTCACCGACGACCTGTTCGAGGACGGGCTGGGATTCGACGGTTCGAGCATCCGGGGCTACCAGCAGATTCAGGAAAGCGACATGCTGCTGCGGCCGGATCCGAGCACCGCGAAGCTCGATCCGTTCATGGCCGCGCCGACCTTGAGCCTGATCTGCAATGTGTACGACCCGGTGACGCTTGAGCCGTACAACCGCGACCCGCGGTACATCGCCCTGAAGGCGGAGCAGTACCTCAAGTCGACCGGCATTGCCGACGTCAGCTACTGGGGTCCCGAGGCCGAGTTCTTCCTGTTCGACGACGTGCGCTACGAGCAGTCGTCGAGCACCGGGTTCTACAAGATCGACTCGAAGGAGGCGATCTGGAACTCGGCCAAGGACGAAGGGCCGAACCTCGGCTACAAGCTGCGGCACAAGGAAGGGTACTTCCCCGTTCCGCCGGCCGACACGCTGCAGGACATCCGATCTGAGATGATCCTGGTGATGGAAGAGCTGGGCATTCCGATCGACCTGCACCACCACGAGGTCGGCACCGCCGGCCAGTGCGAGATCGGCATGCGGTTCGACACCTTGCGGGAGATGGCCGACAAGGTCCTCTACTACAAGTACGTCATCAAGAACGTGGCGCGCAAGCACGGCAAGACCGCGACGTTCATGCCCAAGCCGATGTTCGGCGACAATGGCTCGGGAATGCACACGCACCAGAGCCTCTGGAAGGGGGACACGAACCTCTTCTTCGACGACACGAAGTACGCCGGACTGTCGGACACGGCCCGCCACTACATCGGCGGCCTGTTGAAGCACGCCGACAGCCTGCTGGCCCTGACGAACCCGACGACCAACTCGTACCGTCGGCTCGTCCCCGGTTACGAGGCCCCGGTGAACCTGGTGTATAGCCAGCGGAACCGCTCGGCCGCCATCCGGATTCCGCTCTACAGCAAGAGCGCCAAGGGCAAGCGGATTGAGTTCCGCTGCCCCGACCCGTCGTGCAACCCGTACCTGGCCTTCACGGCGCTCTTGATGGCCGGGCTCGACGGCATCCAGAACAAGATCGATCCGGGCGAGCCGATGGACCGCGACCTTTACGACCTCGAACCCGAAGAGGCCGTGAAGATCCAGAGCACCCCGCACTCGCTGGCCGAGGCGCTCAACGCCCTGGAGAAGGATCACGACTACCTGCTCAAGGGAGACGTGTTCACCCCGGACGTGATCGACACCTGGATCAGCTACAAGCGCGAGCGGGAACTCGAACAGGTTAACCTCCGACCGGTTCCGTACGAGTTCTACCTCTACTTCGACATCTGATCGGATCGCCAGGCATTTCCGGAATCCCCCCGGCCGATGGCAAGATGAGAGGTGCCGTCGGCCGGGAGTTCGGATCGTCTCGTCGCCCGCACAGACCACAACGGCCCGGCTTCGACCCTGTTGAGGGGAATCGAAGCCGGGCCGTTGTTCGTTGCGAGGATTGAATCGGCCGGAGGGAGAGGAAACCGGCCGAGCCGAGTGAGTGGGGCGATCGAGCCAGCTCTCGATCAGCGGGAGCCGCCCATCGAGGGAAGTTCGGGGCCGCCCTGGGGGACCTTGGCGAGGTAGGTATCGGGGTCGTCCTCCACCGATCCTTCACAGCCGGCGCAGCAAACGAACACGTCTCGGTTCTTGACGGTGACCTTGATGGGCACGCCCATCGAGCCGAGCGGCTCGTCCGAAACCGGGCAGGTCTTCTGGACCAGGGCCAGCTCGGCGTCAGCTTCCGGAAGCTGGCGAATCATCTCGATTTGCTCGGAGGTCAGCGCGCCCTCGGAGGCTTCCGCGCCGGTTTCGGTCGTCTCCGCAGCAGCGTCACCGGGCGTTTCCGTCGTCGGGGCCGGTTCGACCGGCGCTTCCTCCTTCGGAGCACATCCGGTCACCAGGGCGAACATCAGGGCCAAAGCCGCCCAGGGGGCAATCCAGCGCGTCATGTGTGCGAATTCCCTTACGGTTCGATTGTGTTGTCCATCCACGGGCGATTGGCCCCAGGACCAATCCGGGGGCCGGTCTGCCAGTGTAGTTTCCTCGAACAATTGTAGGGTTCTGGTTCGTGTTGAACCAGTCTTCAGCCGGTCGGGTACGGACAAGGTGAGGTGAATGCCCTGGAATGGCCATCAGGACCATCCGCGAAACTTCATCACTCTTAACTTATCACTAAGTGCATCCACGATGTCGCGCGCCAACTTTTCCCAAATTTCTTCTTGCTTGTGTTTGCGCATGCGACTCAATGGTGTCGAAGGTGGATTAACCGCCTGGAATTTTGAAAGCTTTGGAGTGTCTATAAAGAGGCTCGGGCTTATGATGACCGGCATGATGTAGGCTCCGTCACTCTCGGCGGTGCTCGGGGCGATCCTTGTTCGAGGGGCTGACGAGTTCGACCGCGGCCACGAGTCGGCGGCCGGATCGGGTGTCGTAGACGAGGACGGCGTACTCGTTTGGGGAAGGCGGTTCGGTGGCCACGGCAAGGGTCGGTTGTGGGGGGGCCCAGACGGCGGCTGTGGGTCCGCCGCCGTTGGACTTGGTGGGGGGGGGCTGGTCCCGGGCCCTCGTTCTCGCCGGAGGTGGCCACGTCGATCTTGATCGCGGCCCCGAGGTGGACCTGGGGCTCAGCGATGTAGCGGGAGGGTCATTCCCGGTTGAGCCCCTGGACGATCAATTATGGGCCAGCCGCCGTGGAATCCTTCCCACGATCGGCGGTCGGACAGGGGCGGGCGGAAGTGGTCGCGGAGTGGCATGGGGGAGTCCTCCTCCGCGACAGTGTACGAGCCCTCGGTGGGAGTCGTCGCCGGGGATCGCTCAGGTGTTCACGAGACGGGATTCTCCTCGGACCATCTGGCGGGTCATGACGGCGAAGTGGGTGTGCATGACGCAGCGGGTGGCGAAGGTGAAGAGGAAGCGAAGGGGCCGGCGGCGGAGGAGGAGCTTGCGGAGGGTGCGGGCGTAGACGGGGCGGAAGGGCTTGGTGCGGGGGTCGCGCCAGATGCGGCCGAGGATGGTCAGGGCGGCGATAACGATGCCGATGTGCTGGAGGACGTACGAGACGGGGCGGTGGCGGCGCATCCAGCGCATCTTGGCGGCGCCGAGGGGGATGGCGTTGTCGGCGAAGAGGGAATCGAAGCGCTTGAAGTATTCTTCGGGGTCGTAAAGGCGATCCATCAGGTCGAGCCAGCCGTCTCGCATTTCGTGGACGGACATCTGGAGCGGGATGATGTTGGTGGCGATGGCGGGGTCGTCGGCGGCGGCGTTGTCGAGGCGGCCTTCGGCGAGGAGGCGGTCGTAGAGCGGGGTGCTGGGAATGGCCGAGAGCATGCCGGCCATGACGTTCGGGATGCGGGCGGCGGTGAGGAACTCGAACTGGCGGTCGAAGACGGTGAGGTCGTCGGAGTCGAAGCCGACGATCATGCCGGCGTACACCTCGATCCCGGCGTCCTGGATCTTGTGGACGCGGTCGATCATCGTGAAGCCCTTCTTCACGTTCTGGATCTTCTTGGTCTCGAGCAGGGCCTCCTCGTCGGGGCTCTCGATGCCGACGAAGACAGTGTTCATGCTGGCCTCGGACATCAGCTGGAGCATCTCGTCGTCTTCGGAGAGGTTCAGGCTGGCCTCGGTGCCGAGGACGACGGGGTAGCCGTTCTTGCGCTGCCAGGCGATGATGGCGCGGAGGATCTCCTTGGCGGCCTTCTTGTTGCCGATGAAGTTGTCATCGACGAGGAAGATCATGCGGGCCCCCTGGCGGTACTGGTAGTCGATCTCCTCGACGACCATCTCGGGGGTCTTGATGCGGGGGCGGCGGCCGAAGATGACGATGATGTCGCAGAACTCGCACTGGAAGGGGCAGCCGCGGGAGGTCTGGACGCATCCCATGGCGTACTCGTCGAACTTGACGAGGTCGTAGCGCGGCATGGGGACCTTGGTCATGTCGGTCTTGTCGGCCTGCTCGTAGCGATCGGCGTGCTCGCCGCGCTTCCAGTCCTCGAGGAACTTCGGCCAGGTGTCCTCGGCCTCGCCGATGAAGGTGACGTCGACGAGCCCCTCGAAGGGTTCCCAGCCCTCGGCGACGGTGATCCAGGGGCCGCCGACGATGGTGAAGTGGCCGCGGGCCTTGAGCTCCTGGAGGATCTCGACCATCCGGTCGCGCTGGACGGTCATGCCGGTGACGCCGATCAGGTCGAAGCCGTCGAGGGCGTCGAAGTCGAGGTCGTCGATGTTTTCATCAATGACGACGATTTCGTGTTCGTCGGGGGTCAGTCCGGCGATGGTCGGCAGGGCCAGCACGGGCATGTTGCACTTCTTGCCCATCAGCGGCAGGCCGTGGTTGAGCCCCCAGAACGAGGTCGGGAATCGCGGATTGATCAGGCAGATGCGGGCCATGGGCAAGTCCGATCCTTCGGGTTGGGACGGGACGACGGGGCGTTTGGAACGTCTGGGTCACGAACAAAACCGCGCAAAAAGAGGGGGTTGAATGAGGCTAACCGCGATGGGTGTCTCATGCCAACGGGAAGTTCCCGGAAATTGGCGGAGGATCGGGACATGCTCGAAGTCCTTTTGCCTTGCGAGAGCGACGGTTTGGCACTGATTCGTCGCCAGGCTCGGACGGCTCAACACGGCGTTCGAGTCGTTTGCGTTCGACGCAAGGCGAGAAGGCATGCTGGCGGGTGGGCGGTCCTCGAAGGACAATCGATCACCTCGCCCGGCGGAAAAAACGCCGGGAGGCAGAGCGGCAGGATGGGGGGCAGTCGTGTAAGTCGTTGAGGTGACGTGGCTTATCCAATTGGTTGTGGGGTGGTATGGGCCTTGCATGGCAGCGTGCGTCAAGTGTTCGCCGGTTCGTTCCCGATCCTTCTCGGAGTCTCTCTGATGCGTCGTCGCGGGTTTACGTTGATCGAGTTGCTGGTGGTCATCGCCATTATCGGTGTTCTGATCGCGCTGTTGCTTCCGGCGGTGCAATCGGCCCGAGAGGCGGCGCGTCGGATGCAATGCACGAACAACCTGAAACAGCTTGGGCTGGCCCTGCACAACTATCACGATGCGATCGGCGGCCTGCCGCCGACGCTGGTGATCACGGGGACCGGGGGGGCCGTGGCATGGACGAACAGCTTCGGCGCTCACCCTCGGATCCTGCCGTATGCCGAGCAGGGGGCGATCTTCAATGCGTTAAACTTCGATCTCGAGATGTATGATCCGTCGAATTTGACCGCGACTGCAACCCGGCTCTCGTTGCTGGTCTGCCCGAGTGAAGTCCAGCAGGAGTTTACCCACGATCGGGGAGGTCGGATGAGCGTTTGCAATTATGGCTATTGCACGGGAGACTGGTTTGTTTGGGGAGGGACCGGAACGACCGTGAAGGGGCGATCGGCCTTCGGCCCGATGCTCTCGCGGAACTGGGCGTCGTTTCGGGATGGCCTGAGCAACACGATCTTGCTTTCCGAGGGGAAGTCGTACCAGGAGTATTACCGGGACTGCCCGACGCTCGCAAATATCAACAATCCGGCCAACGTCCCTCCGCCGGATGCCGATCCCCACACGGTCGCCCCTGAATACCTTGGCGGATGTGCCTTTCGAGCCGAAGGGCACAACGAGTGGGTCGAGTCGGCCACGCACCACACTGGCTTCACGACCGCCTGGCCCCCGAACCGGAAGATCTCCGGCGGCCCGAACGGCGAGTACGCCGACCTCGATTTGACGAGCAAGCGCGAAAAGACCGGTGGGCCGACCTTCGCCGCCATCACCGCCCGAAGCTATCACCCCGGTGGTGTCAACGCACTCTTTGGCGATGGCAGCGTACGCTTCGTCAAGGAGACGATCAACGGCTTCACCTGGCGAGCACTGGGGACCGTGGCAGGGGGTGAAGTGGTGAGCGCCGATTCGTACTGACGTTCGATCACGCAAGGAGAATGTGGCACGGGGCGGGATGCGTGGAGACTCGCTTTCGCCCTTTATTGTTGTGTTGTGTTCTGTGGATATTTCTTGGCAATCCTGCGGGGTGCCGAGCGTGACGCCTTGCCTACCGGTCTGGTCCCGCAGGTCGAGCAGTGGTTTGACGGCGCCTTGCACGCGGCTCTCAACCCGCCCGGCCCCGTCCGGACGGAATCGGTGCCCGGGACCGAGTATCCGCGATCGTGTGCCAAACGCATTGGCCGACCGATGAGCGACGCGGACCTGGCCGCGAAGCGGTACGTCGTCGCTGGCGGCACGCCCTACGGCTCGGAGGACTGGACCCAGAGCACTGCCTCGACGCGGGGCTTGGAATCGAGCCTGCGGCCATGGTGACGATTGAGGGAGCAATAAATTGAGAATGCTTTTTATTTTGTTTTGAGAATCCATTGTTTTCCCGGATATTCGAACCTTTTGGAAATATCCTTGACTCCCTCCTTCTAACCGAGTGATAGTGGAAGTGGATTGATCCGTTTTCGGAGAGGCGGATTGACCAGGTCACGAGGGCTCTTATTGTGCGTTCGGGTTGCGCGCAAGGGAGCTTTTTTTCTTGTGCCGGCGCGACATGCTCGGCCAAGGGTCGGGCAGACTGCCCTTCCCAGGGTTTTTCCTCGTGCCGACCGTGTTGGGAGAAGGGAGGTTCCAATGTGTCACTATGTGTTCCGACGTTCCCTCCCGTGCTTTGTTGTTGTGGTGTTCCTTTTAGCTGTCGCCTCTGAGCCAGTCCAGGCCCAGATGAGAGGCTACCAGGGGCGGAACCCTGAGGGAGGGTCACAGGACGGCCAGCTTGGCTACGACGTTGGTTACACTCTCGGCTATTTGGGCGGCTTGGCCATCCAAGAGATGGCTCGCCAGTCGATGCAACAGCCCTATCGGCCCACCAACCCCGGCTGGACGTCTCCCCGTCCACCGTATCGACCGCCCAACTTCTATGAGCCGCCCATCTACATCCAGCCACAGCCCACCTACATCCAGCCACAGCCCACCTACATCCAGCCGCCGCAGCCGACGGTCTACTCTCAGCCGCAGCCCACGGTCACGACGGCACCTGCTCCCGCCGCGGCCCCCTCGCCGCCACAAAACGTCGTGCCTGCGGCCGCGCCCGCACCGCCGTCGAACACGATCCCGCAGGCTCCCCAGCGGGCGAAGGTGCCGGCCAACCAGGTCGTCTCCCTCTCGCTGGTCAACAACCTCCGTCGCGATGAGGTCCTGCAACTGACCGAACAGGCGATCGACGAGGAGGTCGAGTCCTTCCGCAATTCGGCCGAGAAGCTCGGCCTGGAGCCGAACCGGGTCGAGAATGACCTCCGACAGGTGGCGGCTACTCACGGCGCCTCGGCAGACCAGCTCGACCGGCTTGCCCAAGCCTCCCGCGACGGCGACGGCGACGCTGTGGCCAACATCCTCAAGAACCAGCTCGGCGTCGATGCCTCCGTGGCTCAGCTGCACAAGGCTCGGGTCGAATCGTCGAAGGCGCTCGACGACTTCCAGCGCCTGGCGGCCGGCGGTGCCTCGAAGACCCAGCTTGATCGCTCGCGGCGGGAGGTCTCCCGATCGCTTCAGTCGCTCTGGGCGGCCGAGCCCAATTCGGCCAGCAAGCTTGGCATCAGCATGATGGCCGACGAGCTCGAACGACGGGCTGGGCTGATCGGTCGGCTAGCCGAGATCCGGGACATCTCCTCGGGGTCGATCGACCCGTTCACCGGCCCCGGATTGACCGGCGGCCCGATCCTCATCGTCTCCAACCCCGCCTTGCCCAGCGATGCCACGGCCTTGCTCTGGCAAGACGTCGTGCTCGTCGGCACCGGAGGCGACGGTAGTCTCAACGTCGAAACGGGCCAACCCTCTGACATCGGCGTGCCGATTGTCGACGGCCGACCGGTTGACGAGGCCGCTCCCGACTCCTCCCAGGCCCGCCGGGACCTCACCGTCATCGTGATGAACCCGCCTGAAACCGGAGGCTCGACCACCTTCCTCATCGAAGGCACTCAGTACTCGCTGCAACCGGGAGAGTCGGTCACCAAGACCGGCCGGACGAGCTGGATTATCTCCTTCGACCGCGGCGGCAGCTTCGGCCCGGCCCGCTACAAGCTGACCCCGGAAACCTATGCCTTCCGCGTCACCGACGACAAGGGCTGGGACCTGCGCCGCAAGACCTTCGAAATCACCCTGGATAACTCCGAAAACTCGAACGACTTCCACTATGTGCTCGACAACACCGTGGGCGTAGTCCGAGGGGGAGCGAAGGCCACCCTCACCAGCAAATGGCCGATCCTGCTGACCTTCGACCGAGGCAACGGCGATGTCGCAATCAAGGAGCTGACCGAAGGCACCTTCTCCGTCGGTGTCGATGCCGACGAGCAACTGCTCGACATCTTCCCCACCGACGTTCATCGCTCTCTCGCCCACCGCTAGGGGGCGACCGCTGAGAGACTCGTTCGGATGGCTGGGGTCATCGTGACCCCAGCCTGGTCGGGCTCGGGGACAAGTAATAAAGGGGATATTCTAGAATTAAGATGTCATGAAAAAAGCAATTTGTTTTTAATCGTTAAATCTTGGATTGCTTGAATCATTTTGTGGAAGTTTATAGCGTTTATTTGATGCTGTGATTCGTTTCGGAGTGATGGGTTGTAGAGGGGGATGGGACGGGCTCCCAAGATTGGGAGGAGGGTGAGGGGGCCGTCGTAAGTGGGACGGTGGGGCGATGGACGACGGGGGCAGTGGATGGGTAGGAATTGTTGCCTCTCGTCAAGACGATGGAGGAACGAATCGTCGAGCGGGCCGGGGCAGGAATTCAAGGGGATGCGTTTTTCCTCGTCAAGGCGTGAAGAGGAGGAACGACTCGTTTTTGTGTTTGTTCTGTAATCTGTATGGGTTAATTCGATTTCTGTTTCTGAGAACATCATGCGTGCTCATTTCATTGTTGCTGCGGAAGCGGTACTCCTTGGGAGGTGCTGGGCGAGGTTCAGGCACCTCAGTCGCCAGGACTCGCCTCTGGACCCGCAAGAGGTGTGGGAGCGAATGGCGCGAGGGGGCGGGCGGTGGGACCGGAGGTATCCGCCTCAGGCCGTGGTGAGGTTGATCATGGTTCTATACCGCCGGTCGCGCGTGTACCGAAATCATCTGGTCGGGATTGAGAAGCATTATGATGTGTCGAACGAATTTTACGAATTGTTTCTGGACAGGGAGTTCATGTTCTACTCTTTCGGGGATTTTCTTCGGGCGGGAGAAACCCTTGAGGAGGCTCAGGAGAACAAGGCGACCTTCATTGCCGGTCTGATCGATCCGCATCCGGGCGAGGTGATTCTCGAAATTGGGTGTGGTTGGGGGGCCATGATGAAGAAAATCGCTCGGATGACGAACGACACGGATAACCTGGTCGGGTACACGCTTTCGAGGGAGCAGGTTGATTTTGTCAGGGAAACTCTTGGCTTTCGCGTCGAATTCAAGGATGCGATCGCGTGCGAGTATCCGAAGGAGCATTTTGACAAGATCTATTCGATTGGGACCATGGAGCATGTGAGGACGCATCAATTAGAGATGTTTTCAAGGAAGCTTCGCGATGCGCTGAAGCCAGGGGGACGCATCGTTCACCATTTCTTTTGCAAGAGCACTCCCGGGACGGTGCCGACGATCCTTCCCGGATTCGAGGTGTTTCCGGGGTCCGAGCTGGCTGCGCTGGAAGAACACCTGAGGGTATTTGACAAGGTTGGCGTTCGGATCGTCCACCACTCGATCCACGACTATCGCCCGACGCTGGAAGCCTGGTTCAACCGGCTCGCCGAGAATCAAGAAAGGGCGATCGAACTGGTCGGCGTCAGGACCGTGAATCACTACCTGGCATATCTGGCGAATGCGTGGAGGGTCTTCGACGACAGGGATCTCATTCCCATGCGGGTTGCTTTGGAAAAGACAAATTGACGGTCGAGGAAACCAAGAGAGATCGAGCTGAACACGTTTGGAAGGTTCTCGCGCGTTCAAATCAGGTCAGCACTTGCGTGTTCGTGTTCAAGTCCCGAGGGGATGGGTCGTTGCCGGGGTGCGGAACTGGCCTTTAGAATCGCGGGGGGAAGGCGCGAGGGAACCATCGGCAGCGGGAGGGTGGGACGATGGACGACGCCGGAGGGGGCGAGGGCGGGCCGGGAGCGTCGGTGTCGGCGAAGCTGCAATTGAAGCTGCCGGGGGGGACGCTTGATCTGGATGTGCGGCTGCCGACCCGGCCGGTGGAGCTGGAGGAACTGCTGCCTTTGGCCAGGGCCTTGGAGGACCGGGTGGTCGAGCTGGCAGTCCATCAGGTCGAATCGACCGGGCGTCGGGTGTCGTGCAAGGCGGGGTGCGGAGCGTGTTGCAGGCAGCTCGTGCCGGTCTCCGAAGTGGAGGCGCGGCGGATCGCGGCGATGGTCGAGGGAATGCCGGAGCCGAGGCGGTCGGCGGTGTTCGATCGGTTTGAGGAGGCCCGGAGACGGCTCGACGAGGCGGGATTGCTGGAGCCGTTGCGGTCGGAGGAGCGCCGGACGATGGACCGCGAGGCGAGGGGCCAGTTGGGGCGCGACTACTTCGCAGTGGGGGTCCCCTGCCCGTTTCTGGAGGATGAGTCGTGCTCGATCCACCCGGAGCGTCCCCTGGTTTGTCGCGAGTACCTGGTGACCTCGCCGGCCGAGCACTGCGCGAAGCCGACGCCGGGGGCGGTGGAAGGAGTGGAGCTGCCGGGCTCGCTCTGGATGGCGTTGGCGAGGTTGTGTGACCCGTCTCCCGAAGCTGAAACGATCGGATGGGTCCCGCTGGTGCTGGCCCCCGAGTGGGCGGCCTTGCATCGGGAAGGGCCGCCGCTCCGGCCGGCCCCGGATGTGTTCCGCGACCTGATTGACCGGTTTGCGCGCCAATCCTCGCCGATGCGTGCGGAGGAGCGCGGCGGGGGTGATCAGGGGTTGGGCGTGCCGGGGGGAGAGGGTTCGGGAGCTTGATCCGATCGGGAGCCGATGGTCACGTCGGGGCAAGGGCAAGGGCAGAAGGCCGACCAGGAGATGCAAGGACGCGGCTCTTTCCCCGGACCTGTGAGTTCATCAAGAGAACGGCGCGAGAGGAAATGGAATCGGGGACAGACTCCTCGATGAGCGGGAGCCTGTCCCCGTTGTTGGGTCGGTTCCACACACGCGAGGGCCGCGTGAGTGGTTCATCCGGGGCATTCTCTGGCGGTCGAAGGCCCTTTCTCGATTCGGCGAGTCAGGAGCCGCAGGTCGGGTGAGGGGCTCGGACGAGGCGCAACGCGTGGTTCCGATCGCCAGGGACCCGTCGCCCCAACCCTCTCCCCGCGAGCGAGCGGGGAGAGAGGGCCAGAAGCGATTGGCCAGAGGATCGGGTTAGTACTGGTCGGCGCTGACGATTTCACCGCCGCGGGTGGTCGAGAGGGCACGGAAGGTTGGGATGGCGATGGTGTCCTTGATGAAGCGGACGCTGCCATCGGCCATGGCGGCGTTGACCCCGCCGGGGTGTTCGCTGCGGGCAAAGTTGACGCGGGGCAATTCTGTGGTGGGGCCCGTGCAGGGCGGATTGTTCTGGAACGGGTAGATGCAGTACGAATTGCTCTCGGTCACGTCGGGGTAGGTGGTGTTCGGGGGCATCAGGCCCGAGAAGACGGCGGCACTGCTCCACCAGGAGAAGCCACGGAGGTCGAAGGGGGCGTTGTACGCGCCACCTCCGGAGCCGGTGCCGACGATGACTTCCGAGACGAGCAGGGTGTTGGTGGTACCATCGTTAATGGTGTTGATGCCGTACACCCGTCTGCCGCCGGTGCCGCTGCCGGGCGCGAACAGGTCGGAGAAGGGAGCGCCCCCGAACTGGATGGGGCTGCCGGGGTAGATGGCGTTGGTGTAGGTTGCTCGCTGGTCGGTCGTCGTGTTGCCGTAGTTGACGACGTAGTTTTGCGAGGTGGTGGCGAACTTGACGCCGTTGAGCGTGGGGCCGATGCCGGTCAGGTTTTCCGCCTGGCCGTCACTGGGGCAGAGGTATGCCTTGACCCGAGTTGCAGAGACCGTGGCGTTCAACGGACCGGCGTAGCGGAACGTGGCGGTCGTGTCGAACGACCGGCCGCCGAAGTTCCAGGCGTTGTACAAGGCCTGTTGCTCGACATAGGGCAGCGTGTAGAGGATCCAGGTGCCCCAGCAGCACGAATTCGCACCGGCCGGGAAGACCTGGTGCGTGTCGTGGTAATTGTGCATCCCCAAGGCGATTTGCTTGAGGTTGTTCGTGCACTGGGCACGCCGGGCCGCCTCGCGAGCCGACTGGACGGCGGGCAGCAACAGCGCAATCAGGACGCCGATGATGGCGATGACCACCAGCAATTCAATCAGCGTGAATCCGCGACGGGAACGATGCATGGTCGATTACCTCCCAAGAACTGGGACTGTGAGATCGGACCGAGTCGACGCGACTGAACGGACTTGAAACAGTGGAGATGTACGATGGCGTTCGTGAGGTCTTCGGCCGGCGCGATCGGCCCAGAGCGAGCGATGCGCCGCGACCCGCACGGACGATGAGGAACGACGGGAGGCCACCCCGGATCAGGCCGTCAGCTTCCCCCACCTCCCTTGTTCAGGGTGAATTCGAACTGGTTCCTGCCACCGGCGGTGACATTGGCCTCCAGAACCGTGTTTCCGCTGTATTGCGCGGGAATCGATTCCTCGGCTGGAACCGGGGGCATGCCAGGCCCGAACTCATCAAGGCTTTCCACGGGCTTTTCCTCGGAGCCCTCTCCAGAGGAGATGACGACCTTGTACTTGCCGGGAACAAGACCTTGAGCGCGGGGGATCGAATACGATCCATCGACGATGGTCGTTCCGCCCTGAGTCGGAATATCTGGATCGACAGGCACGAAGGTGATGATGCCTGTATCCAGCATGGCGCCATTCAGGGTGACCGATCCCGAAATTGCCTCGCGGGGCAGATTGTCTCCGCCACCGCAACCGATCGCGTTGACGCTGAGGAGCGTCAGGATCGCCAGGGCTGACCTGGTTCGCGCGTTCATGCGCATGCGTGATTTCCCTCTTCGTGTTGATCAAAGACGAGAGGTCAGAACCTCAATCCCACGGGCCAGATCGGCCCCAAGGGGAACTGGTTGATCACGAGTGGGTTTTCGAGCGTCCTCAAACAGATTTCGATCTGTGCCGTCACGTTATCATGCGCTCTCCAGTGGAACAAGATATTCCTTAACTCTCCAACCTTTTTTTTTCAAAGTGATTCGGACGGGTTAGGGAAGCTTGAATGCGGATTCCTGGAACTGCCTGCGCGTGAACGGTTGCCGAGATGCAGGCAGGTCATGGATTGAGTGGTTCCTGATCGTCCGAGAGGGGAAAAAGTGCTGCGCGTTTCGTTCGCAGGGGAGGAACGCCAAGTGCTTGTCATGTGGTTTGTTCGCGATGTGCAACCAGGGCGGGATCTCATTGATGGTTGAATGCTCTATTGAGGAGCAAAGGGAAGGGTCTTCTTCCTTTGCGTCTCTGGTTTTTGTCGTGGGTTGCCTCCTGGTTCTGGTGGGGCTGTTCGCCGGGGTTGCGCTCGGCCCTGTGGATTGAAGGGTTGGCGGAGGCGGATGGGATCGCAGGGGCGGGTGTGCTTGACCATGGTGACGACCGGCCGCTAAGATGACGCGATGACAAAGGGGGCATCCCCTTCGTTGCGTGTTGCGTTGCCGATCCCGAGATCGCCCCGGCTTCGGGGCCGAGCGTGCCGAGCGACCATGAAGACCGAGCCCCAACCTCGCCACCATCACGAGGGCGAGCCGCCCCCCGAGTCGTTGATTCACCACGACGAGCCGACGATGCTCGAACAGTGGATCCGTCGGATGATCCAGAAAGGGCCGGCGTTCTGGGCAGGGGTGGTCCTGATCCTCGCCGGGCTGGTGGGCGGCGTCTGGATCGCCTATCGCGTCGGCGGGCCGAACCGGACGGCCGTGGCGGCCTGGAACGAGCTGGCCTCGATCAGCGTGGCCCCCTCGGCGGCGGCATCGTTCGGCGCCGATCCCAACGCGGGCTTGCCCGAACGGCTCAAGGGGATTGCCGAAACCCATCCCGACACCGCCGCCGCCCATTGGGCCCGGCTGCGGGCCGCCTCGCTGTTGCTCAACGAAGGTTCGGCCGAACTGGCGACCTCGCGGCGATCGGCAGGGATGGGCAAGGTGGTCGAGGCCGACGACCTGTTTAACCAGGTTTATCAAGACGTCGAAACAGGAAACGACGCCCTGAAACGCCTGGCCGCGCTTGGTCGAGCCCGATCGGCCGAGGCCCGCATGGGGCTGAACGCCGACGATACCGACCACGCCAAGCTCGACGATGTGCTGGCGCTGTATGAGTCGGTCATCGAGGAGTTCCCCGAGACCCCCGAGGCGGCGCAGGCCGCCAAGACGTTGAAACGCCTGCGTCGGAGCGACAGCATCGCCTTCTACGAGGCGCTTTCGGCCTATGAGCCGAGCGCCTCGGCTGGCGGAGCCTCGGGGCTGGACCTGCCGGGCTTGAACCTCGCTCCTGGGGCATCGAGCCCGCTGGAAGGGTTGTTTGGTCTGCCTCCCGGCGGCGGCAGTCCCGGTGGCTTGCCGGGTGGCTCGATTCCAGGGCTCGAAGGGCTGAATCTGGCTCCCTCGACCGACCTGAGCACGCCCTCCGAGACGCCGGATGCCCCCGACATGCCCGCTCCGGTAGGCCTGCCGGAACTGCCTCCGGCGACCACCGAGGAACCGGCTGACGATGTGCCTGTGGTCCCGGCCCCCGAGCCGAGCGAGACGCCGGCTCCGGCTCCAAGCGAGACGCCGGCCCCAGAAGCCCCTCGCGTGCCCGATGATCCGTTCGGGACGCCGGCCCCTGCCCCGCCGGAGCCCGTCGATCCCGAACCGGCTCCCGCGACTCCGGAACCGGCGCCGGAGACCCCGGCCCCAAGCGGCGAATTACCGGACGAAGTGTTCCCGTCAAGGGGCCCGAACTGATCGGATCGGCGAAGGGCTTAGTGAACCGCCCGCTCCCGAGATCGGTGCGAAACTGATGGCCGCCACTCGAACCCTTGACACGCTGGCTTCGCTGTACGAGGAGGATGAAACGGCCTGGCTCGACCTGATGGCCGAACTGGCACGTGAGGGGCGGGTCGAGGAGTTCGACCTGGCCCATCTCGTGGAGTTCCTCTCGGACATGGCCCGACGCGATCGCCGCGAGGTGGAGAGCCGCCTGGTGGTTCTCCTCCTGCACCTGCTGAAGTGGGAGTTTCAGCCCGATCACCGCTCCCGGAGCTGGCGGGTCACGGTCATCGAACAGCGGCAAGAGCTGAATGCAATCGCCTCAAGAGGCGTGCTCCGTTCTCATGCGGAGGAGACGCTTCCGGCGGTCTACGAGCGGGCCGTCGAGCGGGCCGCCGCGGAGACGGATTTGCCGGTCGACCGTTTCCCGAGCGACTGCCCGTATACGCTGGAGCAACTGCTCACGATGGTCTTGCCCGAGGCCGGTCCTGAAGCCCGGTCGTGAGTGACCCTGGCCGATGAACCGCATGATCGAACTGCACGACTCGACCGTCGAGGGCCTGGAACGGGTCGGTCCTGCAATTGTGGTCCGGTTGAGACCGGCGTACGTGCACCAATCAGAGGGAAGACCCGGCTTCGACTCGGGGACGGGATGGGGCCAGGCGGTTGACCTGATCCTCCGGGAGGCGACCGTGGAATCGCTGCCAACGCGGTTCCCGATGATCCTGGCGGATGGGGCCTTCTCAATCGACGGGTCGCGGTGGGAGAATCAAATCCCGATCCCACTCGAGGTCCATCACGTACCGGTCGTGTTCTCGGTCGTGACCGAAGCGTCGGAGGCACTGATTCTCCGAGGTGAAGGGGCGTCGGTCGTTCTCCGGGGCGATCCCCGCTTTGTCGAGTTGGTTCCGTGATGGACGGCGGTTGATCGTCGTTGGTGGTTTGTTCCTCCACTCATCTGAACACCTCATGATCGCTTCGGCCCGCGCGATCGAACGGACCCACCTTTCATGCCTCGTGAGCGATCGCTGTCAGACGAACCGACCGAGTTCACGATCCGGGCCCGGTCGGAGGCGAAGCGGATCGATCATTATTTGCATAGTCGCTTTCCGGACTATTCCAGGAGTGTCTTTCAGAAGGTGATCGACGCGGGAGCGGTCCTGGTAAACGACCAGGCGGTGAAGGCGTCGTACAAGGTGCAACTGGGGGACCGGGTGCGGGTCTGGCTGCCGGTGCTCGACCATGACGTGCCGCAGGCGGAAGATATTCCGCTGAAGTTTATCTATGAAGATGACACGATGGCGGTGGTGGACAAGGCGCCGAACATGGTGGTGCATCCGGCAAAGGGGAACTGGTCGGGGACCTTGGTCAATGCGTTGCAGCATCATCTCGATCAGTTGTCGAGCGTTTCGGGAGAGTTGCGGCCGGGGATCGTGCATCGGCTCGACCGGGATACGTCGGGTCTGATCCTCATTGCCAAGGCGGATCGGTCGCATACGCACCTGGCGAAGCAGTTTGAAGACCGGACGATCCGGAAGCAATATCTGGCGATCGTGTCGGGATCGCCGGAACGAGACAGTGATTATATCGACAAGCTGATCGGTCATCATCCGACGCATCGAGAGAAGATGGCGATTCGAAGGCCGGAGGACGGCGGCAAGGTCGCCCGGACCTTTTACAAGGTGCTGGAGCGTTTTCGTGGATATGCGTTGATTTTGTGCGAGCCGAAGACGGGCCGGACGCATCAGATTCGGGTGCATCTGACACACATCGGTTGCCCGATCGTGGCCGACAAGCTGTATTCGGGGCGCGACAAGCTGACGATGGGGGATCTGATCGGTCCCGAGGCTCCCGACGCGGATCGGGTCTTGATTGCTCGGCAGGCGTTGCATGCGCATCGGCTCTCGTTGATTCATCCGAAGACGGACGAGCCGATGGAGTTGGTTTCGCCGGTGCCGGAGGATATGCAAACGGTCCTGCAAGCGTTGCGGGAGCATCGAGCAATCGGTTGAGAACGGCAGAGATGAGGGTTCTGGATCGTGGCGAGGGTGGCGAACGGGCGTTATGATCGCCGAATGCTCCTTCCCCTGGAAGGAGGATTGGCCTTGGATTTCGCAAACGGGCGCCAAAGGAGCGATTGATCGATGACTCTCCGCATGAGCAGATGGTTTGCCGCCGTGGTGGCGTTGGGGATGGGCTCGGCGATGCCGGCCCTCGCCGAAGTGACGCCGAATCCGATCTTCTCGGACGGCATGGTGCTGCAACAAGGCGCCACGGTGCCGATCTGGGGGACCGCCGACCCCGGAGCCGAGGTGACGGTGCGCTTCCGGGATCAGGAAGCGACCGCGACCGCCGGCGACGACGGGAAGTGGATGGCCTCCTTGCACGATCTCGCCGTGGGAGGCAACGGCGACACCCTGACGATTGCCAGTGGTGACGACTCGGTGACGATCAACGACGTGCTCGTCGGTGAGGTCTGGGTCTGCTCCGGGCAGTCGAACATGCAGTGGTCGGTGACGCAGAGTGCCAACCCGGATGAGGTAATTGCCGGGTCGGCCGACCCCATGCTCCGCCTGCTGACGGTGCCTCGGGTGGGAACAGCTGAGCCGCAGGACACGGTCGACATTTCCTGGTCGGCCTCGGGACCGGAGACGATTCCCGGCTTCTCGGCGGTGGCGTACCACTTCGGCAAGATGCTTCGCAAGGAGTTGGGAGTGCCGGTCGGCCTGATCAGCACGAACTACGGCGGCACCCCGGCCGAAGCCTGGACCGACTCGGCCGCGATGGCCGCTCACCCGTATCTCAAGGGAATTCTCGACCGACCGCTGAACGAGCGAGAATCGCACCGTCCGGGCTGGCTCTACAACGCGATGATTCACCCGATCGTCCCTTACGGCATTGCCGGGGCGATCTGGTATCAGGGGGAATCGAACGCCGGTCGGGCCTTTGAGTATCGCACCCTGTTCCCGGCGATGATCGAGAACTGGCGAGACGCGTTCGGTCAGGGAGACTTCCCGTTCCTGCTCGTGCAGCTCGCGCCGTTCAAAAAGATCCGGACCGAGCCCGGCCCGAGCGATTGGGCCGAGCTGCGCGAGGCCCAGCTGCTGGCCACCCAGGTTCTGCGCAACGTGGCGATGGCCGTCATCACCGACGTGGGAGAGGAAGACGACATCCATCCGAAGGCCAAGGAGCCGGTTGGTCAGCGGCTGGCGTTGGCGGCGCTGGCGCTCGAGTATGGGAAAGACATCCCCTACTCCGGTCCGACCCTGCGTTCGGCCCGCTTCGCCAACGGCAAGGCGACGCTGACGTTTGACCACACCCAGGGTGGCCTCGTCGCCAAGGACGGGTCGTTGACCGGCTTCACGATTGCCGGCGAGGATCAGAAGTTCGTGAACGCTCAGGCTGAGATTGTGGACGAGGAAACGATCGTCGTGTCCAGCCCCGAGGTCGAGCATCCGGTCGCCGTTCGGTTCGGTTGGGACGATTACCCGGTGGTGAACCTCTGGAACGGCGCGGACTTGCCCGCGACCCCCTTCCGGACCGATTCGTGGCCGGGGATCACCGTTCGATAAGGAACGGATTGAAACGCTCGGCACTGCGGTGCAACGGCGGATCGAGGCCCTCGGGTCCCGATCCGCTGGATGGGGGGCCAGTGAGGCTACCCATCAGGTGATTTTGATGATGTATGTTCCTGTGTGTGAGTGTCTGGCGTGGGAATGCCAGGTGATTCCGCTTACTTCAATCGCCACCAGGTTGCGACGGGCGGATTGGGGTCTGGAAGGTGGGCGAGCAGGTCGCGGCGGAATCGAGCCGCGTCGACGGGGTAGCCGGCCGAGGGCTTGAGGCCGGGGACTCGGGCTGTCCAGTAGGCGTTGAAACTGGCCATCCAGTATTCCCGGATGAGTTTGCTAAGGATTGAGGCGATCGAGACGAGGGCGTCGTCGGCATCGGCGCGAGGAAGAAGATCGAGGGTGAGGGATCGGGGAGGTGTGCCTGTCTCGGCACTTGAGCAAATTTTGTAGCGGCTGAGCGCGGGGCCTTCGGGGCCGGGAAGGATTGAGACGGAGAACGGAGGAAGGCACGATCGGATCAGGTCGGCGTAAAAGTGCCGACCGCCGTGCTTGTCGGATCGGACGAAGGTGGGAGTGCCGTCGGCGGCGAGGTCCCAGGCCCAGCCGAGCAACTCGGCGAAGGCGGAGAAGTGGACGAGGGCTTTCGAGCCGGTGCGGGCCAGCGTCTGGTTGAACCGAGACGGACCAATGACCACGCTGCGGAGGGCGACGATCCGCCAGCGAGCGGAGTCGAAGGGGCGGAGCCGGATCGTCTCGGCCACGCGAGCGGCGGAGGACGGGTGAGGGACGGGGCAATCCGTCCCGATCGGGAGCCAGGGGAAGACCTCGCCGTCACGGTCGGGATCGACGCCGAGGGTGGCGAGGAACGCTCGGAACCCGTCGGGGAGCGGAAGCTGGGCGGCGTCGAGGGCCGCGAAAGCGGCGGCGTCGAGCCGGTCGAGGCCGGCACCCTGGCGATAGAGGCGCTTGGAATCGTCGATCCAGAGGCGAGCGTCGCGGACTCCCGACCGGCAGACGGTGTCGGGGCAGTCGAGCCAGGGATCGGGGCGAGTGTCGTCGGGCCCCTCGGCGATGACGGCGGTCATCACCAGGGGGCCGAGGTTCGGGCCGTATCCGGCTTCGTCGATGCCGATCCAGCGCATGGGCAAGAGCAAGGCTCGATGGACAACACGCAGGGCCAACGGGGCGGAACGGGCCCGTTATGCGGCCGGAGCGGAGGAGGGTTCGTCGACGCGAGCAGGCCGGGCGACGGCGGGAAGCTCGCCGTCGGAGTCGGGCTCGGGGGTGGCGGGGGTGCTGTCGGCCGAGGCCCAGGAGCCGGTGGGAGGGCGCCCTTGAATCTCACCGGCGAGGGAGGAGTAATCGGCCGCTCCTCGGCTCGACGGAGCATACTGGAAGATGGACTGGCCGAAGCTGGGGCACTCGGCCAGTCGAATGTTGCGGCGGATGCGGGATTTGAAAATCTGAGCATCCGACCAGGGAGAGTTGGCCTGGCGGCGCGCCTCGAAGAAGCGTTCGAGGTCGTCGATCACCTCGGCGCCGAGGCGGGTGCCGGAGTCGTACAGGCAGAGGACGACGCCGGAAACGCGCAGGTCGCGGTTCACGCGCTTCGAGACGAGGTGGATCGTTTCCAGAAGTTTCGAGAGCCCGTGCAGGGCCAGGAAGTGCGCCTGCAAGGGGATGAACACTTCTTGGGCGGCACAGAGGGCGTTGAGGGTGAGGATGCCGAGCGAGGGGGGACAGTCCATGAGGACGAAGTCGTAGGGGGCGTCGTCGGCCTCGTCGGCGGCCAGCAGGTCGCGGAGGATGACCTCGCGGCCGACGGTGCCGATCAGTTCGACCTCGGCGGCGGCCAGGTCGATATGGCTGCCGCAGATGAACAGGTTGTCGGCGACCTGGCGGCGAACGTCCTTCAGGGGGAGCCCCTGTGTCAATACGTCGTAAAGAGATGGCCCCGATCGGCCGGGCATCAGGCCGAGATGCAACGTGGCATGGGCCTGAGGGTCGAGGTCGAGCACCAAGGTCCGGTGCCCTTCGTTGGCGAGGGCGGCGGCGAGGTTCACGGTCGTGGTCGTTTTGCCCACGCCCCCCTTCTGGTTCAAGACCGCGATCCGGCGCGTCATCGGGTTCCCTCCCTGGTCGCGGATGGTGGGGTCAGTTCGCGTTCAGCTTCGATCGAGTTCGGGTCCGTCCGTCTCCTTGGAACAATGCGCGATCACGCAACGCCCCAGTGTTGACCGAAGTCTAACCGGAGAGTCCCGACGCGCAAACCCGAGAACCGGGCGGCGACGGGAGTCTCGCAAACCGCTTGGGCAAGACAAGAGTGGCCAGGGTCGATCAGGCCGACTCAAGGATGCTGAGCGAGGTTTCGGTGACGATGTTCTTGACGCGGTCGCGGAAGGTGTGCATGTGGGGGGCGTCGAGGTGGGCCTTGAGGTGATCGAGGCTTTCCCACTTCTCGACAACGGTGACGACATCGGGCCGGAAGGGGATCTGAGCGGCGATGTCGGTTTTGGCATCGACGGCGGTGCCGTATTCGATGCAACCGTCCTCGGCGCGGACGGGTTCGAGAATCTTGGCGAACTCGGTGAGCAGGTCGGCGCGTCGTCCGGGGTGGGTGGTGATGGTGGCAATGACGTGGATCATGGGGGGCTCCCGGCCGCGGCCTCGGATGGGGTGGTCGTGTTGTCGTGTTTTGACGTGTCTCGTCCGGTCAATCGTGGGCTCAGTCTAACAGCCCGAGTCGAGGGAGTCAGCCTTGAAGTGCCACAGGGGCCAGGGAGTCGGAACGGAGCAAGCCGATCACGCTCGTTCTGCGGGGAAATCCCAAGAGACGGGGACGACGCCATCGGCCGCACGGGGCCGTTGACCTTAAGGATCAAGGGGACAATTCGGCCTGATTGGAACGCGAGATCCGCAAGTGTCGTGATGACTTTTTTCAAGAGCTCGCGGCGGTGGCGTGTTGACACTGAGTGAAGATCGTGGGAAGTTAAACACCGTTCGAACCGGACCGTTGAGAGAACACCTTTGTGGGATCTCGAAACGCGATTCTGTTTAAAGAACCGGAATGGTTTCTGGCCATTCTGCCTCGTCCAAAGTTTCTCATCCCGTGCATTTCTCTCCAAATGCACCTTGCCTGCCTGAAAACGTATTAACGAATCCGCTTCGTTGTGCGTTTGCATGAATGTTTGCTCCTCGTCATCGCGTGATTTTAGATCGCGCGGTGAGTTCATGCGTTGGCATGTTTTCGTCAAATCCCTTCCCTTCACGGAGCAAAGTCCAGATGGAACGATCTCGACCGTTCACTTCTGAGAACCTGGGCAGCCGACGTGGTTTCACGTTGATCGAGCTGCTGGTGGTGATCGCTATTATTGGTGTTTTGATCGCGCTGTTGTTGCCGGCGGTCCAGAGCGCGCGAGAAGCGGCTCGTCGGGCCCAGTGCACGAACAACATGAAGCAGATCGGTCTGGCGATTCATAATTACGAGAGCGCCAACGGGTCGATGCCGCCGGTGAAGCTGGCCTCGGGAAGCTGCAACGCGCCGAACCGGATTCCGGGTTATCCGAACGGGTCGGTGCTGAACACGACCGGCTTCACGATGATCCTGAACTTCCTGGAACAGCAACCGCTATACGATGCCTACAACTTCGGCCAGGCGTCGAGCAACGCGGCCTGGCGGAACGGAAACACGAACCTGATCGGCAGCCACTGGGTGAACACGACCGTCGTCGGCTCGCTGGTTTCGGCCTACGCCTGCCCGTCGGACATTCCGCCCGAGCGGGTCAATCGGGACAGCACGGGGACCGGCCCGTATGCGATGGCCGAGGGGATGCGCAGCAATTACGTGATGATGTCGAGCCGGTTCACCGAATACGATTGCCCGGCCTTCGCCGCTCCGGTGAAGCGAGACCAGGGGATGTTCTTCACGGACCTGGCGGTCAAGTTCAGCGAAGTTCGCGACGGTCTGAGCAACACGGTGATGATCGGCGAGTCGCCGCAGATCAAGTGGAGCTGGGACGCCAATCGCTACTTCGGCCCCTACTGGGGAGCTGGCGCCCACACGTCGAGCCACGGCACGGTCTACCCGCCGACGCACACCTGGGTCTGGTCGAGCACCCCGAACGCCCCGTGGCGGGACGATCGTTTCCCACCGAACAACGAACGCACGATTTACGCCTGGCGAATCGGGAGCTTCCATCCGGGTGGAGTGAACATGACCTTTGGTGACGGCAGCGTCCGGTTCATCAAGGATACGATCAACCCGTATGTGTGGTGGTCATTGCAGACGATTCAGGGTGGTGAAGTCATTTCGGCCGATCAATTCTGAGCCTATTCTCACGCTTCGGCCGGTTCGTGCCCCAGGGGCCGACCGGCCGAAGTGGATCTTGCGTTGAGGCTCAACAGGAGAGAACTCTCCCTCTAGGGATACACCTGCGATGACGATCAGGATGCTTTTCTCGGTGGCGGTCGGCGCCGCCTTGCTGGTTTCGGCAGGGTGCGGTTCCGGCCCGAAGCTCGTTCCGGTTTCCGGAATTGTGACCCTCAATGGTGAACCGCTGGAAGGGGCGGAGCTGACCTTCATTCCCGACCCGAATAATGCCGAGGTGACTCCCGGAGGCGACCAGACCGGGCCGGAAGGCAATTACAAGGCGATGTACAATTATCGCTCCGGTCTTGCTGCAGGGAAGTACACGGTACTGATCAGCAAGAAAGCAAGCACCGGTGAAGGAGCGGAAGACGCTCCTCCGGAGATCATGGGAGACCCGACCATGGCCGCCATGGCGGGCTACATGGAAGAAACCTTGCCTGAGAAATACTCGGACCCGTTGAAGAGTGACTTCACCATCGAAGTGCCACCCGAAGGCGGGGTGTTCGAATTCGACGTGAAGGGTGACTCGGAGTCGTGAGCGTGTCTCTGGGCGTTCGAATCCTCGCGCGACTCGACGAGGCCACGTCACCTTCACCCTTGACATCGGCATGCCGATTCTTCGCCATTTCGGGAGATGACTCAACACCCATGCGACTCCGAATCTTGACCGCGCTTGGCGCGGTTGCGTTTCTTGCCGGTTGTTCGGCAGAACCCTCGACGACGCCGACCACGTTCGTTCCGGTCAGTGGAACGGTGACGGTGGATGGCGAGCCCCTTGCCGGGGCGGTGATTACCTTCTTGCAGACCGACGAGAAGGGGACAACCGCGAATGGGGAGACCGACGAGGAAGGGAGCTACACGCTTCAAGCGATGATGCAGCGGGGGATCGCTCCCGGGCGGTATCAGGTCGGCATCAGTTACCTGATGCCGCCGTCGGGTAAGCCGGTCGGGCTGTCGGCCCGATCGAGTCTGGCCCCGGTGGCGGATCTGGCGGTGGCCGAGGAACTGGTGCCGCCGAGGTACAGCGACCTCGGTCAGACCGAACTGACCGTGACCGTGCCCGAGGAGGGCGGAACGTTCGACTTCGATCTGGAAGGCCCCCTGCTCGATCCGCCAGCGGCTGAGGACTCGGCCGATCCCGCGGAGGAAGCGGAGGCCGCAGCGGAAGCTCCGGAACCGGAATCTTCCGAGTCGGAATCCTCGGTCGAAGAACCGGCGACGGACGACGCCTCAGCCGACGGTCGTTGACCGACGATCGGTTCGAACCGATGCAGACCAGGCCCGATTGATGGCGTGTTGGCCGTCGATCGGGTTTTCTTTTTGCGCGGGGGATTCGCACGTCGGTCCTGGGCGTCACGCTCGAGGTGATTGGTGAAGGAGTGATGAATCGGCGAGTGTGGCTCACCGGTCCCTGGTTTCCCACAAAGGGTCGTGCGAGAATGTCGCCTCGATGGATCGAAGGATGAGGACCTGGCCGGAGCGGCCGGAACCAACGTGACGCGTGGTGACGAGGGAGTCCGGACATGGGGCAGGATCGCATCGATTTCGCCGCAATGGATGGGCCGGATGCCTTGCTGGCGCCCGAGGCTTCGGTTTCGGTCGATGCGGCCGTCTGCTTCCTGGAAGGGCCGGCCGAGGATGATCGAGGGAACCTGTTTTTCAGCGATATTGCCGGCAACCGCCTCTTGCGGCGGTCTTCGGATGGTTCGCTGAGCACCTTGCGCGAGCCGAGCGGCCGGGCCAACGGCAACACGTTCGACGCCGAGGGGAGGCTTGTGACCTGCGAGGGGACCGAGCAAGGACTCGACGGTGGACGTCGGGTAGTTCGCACGGACATGACGACCGGCGCGGTCGAGGTCTTGACCGACCGATTTCAGGGGAAGCGCTACAATAGTCCGAACGACGTGGTGGTTGATCCGCTCGGTCGTATCTGGTTCACCGACCCGTACTATGGCCCTCACCGGGAGATCCTGGAGCAAGGAGCCGAGGCCGTGTATCGGATCGATCCGGACGGCTCGGTCACTCGGGTGCTGTCGCAGCCGGAGATCGAGCGGCCGAACGGCCTGGCCATCTCGCCCGATGCTCGAACCCTGTACGTGGTCGATTCGCACAGTCGGCCAGGCGGGAACCGGAAGATCTGGGCGTTCGACGTGGACGACGACGGGTTGCCGAGGAATCGTCGTCTGGTGGTCGATTTCGGCCGGGGACGCGGCGGAGACGGCATTCGGCTCGACTCTCAGGGGCATCTCTGGGTGGCCGCCGGGGTGGCTCGGCCGAGGAACGACGGGGAAACCGACGAGGTGCCGCCGGGGATCTACGTCTTCGGTCCCGATGGCGACCCGATCGGCCGGATCCCGATCGCCGAAGATCTTGTCACCAACCTGACGTTTGGAGGTCCTGAGCGAACGACCCTGTACGTCACGGCCGGCAGAACGGTTTACCGGGTGCCAGTGGCCTTGGAAGGGTATCGCCTTTGGCCGGGGGGCGCATCATGATTCCCGCCATCCCGAATCTCTGTAGCGGAGAACCAGGAGGCTGCGTCTGATGGCCGTGATCCGTCGCCTTTGGGCTTTTCGCCTTCGATGACGAGCCGGACGAAGGGAGGACGGATCGTCGCTGACCAGGTGTGGCATGCTGAATGCATCATTTCTGGGCCCGAGCGATGACGGGAGACGATCGTGAAGTCATCTCCGGGGGGGGACGGCGATCACGAAGAGGAACTTACCAAGCGGGAGGATCGGGGAGTGAATGGTGTCATCGTCGGGCAGTTCTTGCTGGGTGTGGTGGGATTGATCTTTGGGGCACGGTTCTTGGTACAGGGCGCGGCGCGACTGGCCGTGACGGTCGGTGTCTCGCCTTTGGTGATCGGTCTGACGGTGGTGGCCTTTGGCACCGGAGCGCCGGAACTGGCCGTCACGCTGCGCGCAGCCTGGTCGGGCGACCCCAGCATGGCGGACCTGGGGGTCGGGAACGTGGTCGGCAGCAATATTGCGAATGTGTTGGTGGTTCTGGGATTGTCGGCGCTGGTCACGCCGCTGGTGGTCCGATCGAGACTGGTCGGCTGGGACGTTCCGGTGATGATCGTGGCCTCGGTCGCGCTGCTGGTCCTGGGCCACGATGGCCGCCTGAGCCGGGTCGACGGGGCGATCCTCTTTGCGGGGATCCTGTTATACACGATTGCTTCGATCTACCACGGTCGTCGGGTCACGGCCCGAGAGCGGGCGGCCTTGGCAGAACTGGACGAGGTGCCCGAGCGGCCGGCGACCGGACCGGGGCAGATCGCCTTGCAGTTTTTCTTCATCGTCTTCGGCCTGTCGATTCTGGTGGTCGGGGCAGATCTCCTGGTTCAGGCGGCCACGGCGATTGCCAAGAGCCTGGGCGTGAGCGAGCTGGTGATCGGCCTGACGGTGGTGGCCATCGGCACGTCGTTGCCCGAGATGGCCACGTCGATTATCGCCGGGTTGAAGGGTGAGCGCGAGATGGCGCTGGGGAACGCAGTGGGAAGTAATATTTTTAATATTTTCGCCGTGCTCGGCGCGGCGGGACTGGCGGCGCCGGAGGGGGTTCCGGTGTCTCGGGCGGCCCTGAATTTTGACATCCCGGTGATGATTGCCGTGGCCCTGACCTGCTTGCCGGTCGTGTACACGGGGGCCCGGATTGCCCGGCGAGAGGGCTTGCTGTTTC
The DNA here is from genome assembly GCF_009177065.1 of Tautonia marina. Lineage (NCBI taxonomy): Bacteria > Pseudomonadati > Planctomycetota > Planctomycetia > Isosphaerales > Isosphaeraceae > Tautonia > Tautonia marina. The sequence goes on along the minus strand of NZ_WEZF01000008.1, from coordinate 147,321 downwards.
TGGGATATTACGTGGCCTATCTGGCATACTTGTACTTAAAGCAAGGTGAGCATTCGTTGCTGGAAGAATTCAGCACGGTGATGCTGCTGTTCGTGTTGCCGCTGACGGTGCTGGCGCTGGGGGTGTCGGTGGTCTCGGCCGTTCGATCGGGACGGACGACACACGCGATCCGGTCGAGCAATCTGGGGGACCGGAGCGGCTCAAGTCAGGACAACCGCGGGACCGATGGAGGATGAGGCGGGATCGTCCAGGACGGCTCGAAGCAGGGTGAGGAACCCACGATGGCAAACGGATTGCAGCAGAGTGGCGGGGGTCAGGCGTACCTGATCCAGGTCGAGCCGGGAGGATGCTCGGAGACGCTCGCGAGCCCCTGGGATCGTGGCGAGGCCGTCCTGGTAATTGTGGATGGAGTCGGCAGCGTGCTGACCGGTGATGTCTGGCTGGAGGTTGGGCCGGGCAATCGCGTCACGGTTGAGCCGGGAGAACCGATCGCCGTGAAGGCACGTGCGGACGGACCGGTGGTGGCGGTGCTCGTCGGTCGGAACGCGACGGCGAGACGGGCAGCCTGAGGCGGTTCCCGGCTCGTCGAGCGCTCTCGCTCAGCGATTGGGGGGAGGCGGCGTGCCGGGAGGTGGGGCGTCTCGCCAGCGATCGAGCCTGCGCTGGAGCAGGCAATCGATGAAGGCGTCGTAGTCGAGCTGGGAGCGTCGGCGGCGAGGGTCCCAACGTCGGCCTTTCTCGTGGTTGCACGAGGCATGGACGAGGGCGAGGTTGCGGGGGTCGTCAGTGCCTCCTCGGCTCCGGGCGCGGATATGTTCGAGCGTCGCCCCTTCGCCGGTTTGGGCGTCGAAGGCGATCGGGCCGTTGCAGATCAGGCATTTGCCGACCCAGAGGCCGCCGCGCCGCTCGAAGGTGGAGTCGGTGCGGGCGACCTGGTCGAAGGTTCGGGCGAGGCTCATGACGGTCTGGGACCGCCCCAGTGCTCGGGGGCTCGGGAGACGCCCGACGCGGCGAGCTGCGGCTGCACGTGCTCAAGTGCCGTGCGAACCATGATGTATTCGCTAATGTTTTCGAGTGTCAGCAGGCCGATGGGTCGTCCCATTCCATCGACGACCTGAAGGCAGGGGCCTTCCCCTTCGCGGAGTCGGGCGAGGGCGGGGACGAGGGGGGAATCGAGCGTGATGGTGCCGAGGGTCGGCTGGGCGAAGTCGGCCACGCGCCCGTTTCGTCCGGCCTTGGAGAGCCCGTCCATCAGGCTTGATCGGGTGAGAACGCCGATCGGCCGGTGGCGATCGTCGTCCTCGACGACGGGAAAGTCTTGCTGCGAGCCGGCCAGCAAGAGCTCGGCGGCGTGGCCGAGCGAATCGTCGGGCGAGAGGGTCTGGTAGTCGGTGAGCATGGCGTCTCGGACAAAGGCGCCTCTCATGTTCACCCGTTCCTCGACCTGTCGGGCCTCGGCCTCGGCCCCGATCCAGACGAACAGGGCGATCAGCAGGAGAAACGGGTTGGAGATCAGGCCCAGGAAGCCGAAGGCGATGGCCAGCGATTGGCCGATGGTGGCCGCCAGCCGGGTGGCTCGGGCGTAGGGCAGGCTCATGGCGAGCAAGGCCCGCAAGACCCGTCCGCCGTCCATCGGGAAGGCAGGGATCATGTTGAAGACCACGAGAAAGATGTTGAGGAAGGCAAGCGTGCCGAAGGGATTGCTGCCCGCATCGAACAGGTTGCCGGTTGGCATGATCTCGGCGAGGTCCTTGCGCGAGAGCAAGAGGCCGCCGATCAGGACGGTGGCAATCACCACGTTCACCGCAGGCCCGGCCAGGGCGACGAGGAGTTCTTGCGAAGGTTTCTCGGGGATGCGTTGAAGCCGGGCGACGCCACCGATCGGCAGCAAGGTGATGTCGGACGTCGGCACGCCGAAGCGCCTGGCCATCAAGGCGTGGCCCAGTTCGTGCAGCACGACGCAGCCGAAGACGGCAATGACCATCAGGACGGCTGCCAGGGCGGCCCCGATGTCCTGATCGCTGATGGTATAGGCTCGCCAGCCGATGAACCCCAGCAGGATCAAGAACGTCCAGTGCACATAGAGCGGAATCCCGGCGAGCTTGCCGAGCTTGATGGACCAGGTCATGCGGATGCGAACTCCTTCGACGCGGTGACGGGCCGTCGTCGCGGCCGTCGTGCCGCGATCCGAGCGGGTTCATTCAGAGGGGCGAGTCGAAGCCATCACGGCGAGACGGTCGAACGAACGAGGATCATCGGCCTCGCCAGGCCTCCCGCGCCGAGCTTCGTGAATCCCTTTATAGCGTACACGTTCGGGCAAGCAGAGGCAGCACGCCGCGGGCCGAAGGAATTTGCGGTCCAGGGCTCATGAGAGCCGACATGCTTCGGACGATCCTGGTCTTTGTGACGTCTGTCAGGTGGCAGGGCCGCCGGGGGGCAGGGCTGTCCGTGTTCGCCAGCCCTGGCTCGTCGGCCGCGCTCGTGGAACTTCAGAACGTCTTGAGCGTCGTCAGGCGGAGGTCATCGACCGACGGCGGCCGGCGATTCCCCCGACCACCAGCAGGATGAGCGACGCGCTGAAGAAGGAGAATTTGGCCAGGGTCGATGCCGCGGCGATCCAGGCCAGGGGCGATGCGTCGTCCTGATCATTCCAGGCCAGGAGAGCGAGGAGCATGTTCTCGACGAGGTCTGCGAGCATGGCCAGCATGGGGACCACCACCAGCCACCGGACCCGCTTTCCTGTGAAGAGCTGCGCCACGCAGATGGCGAACAGGAGGCCGTAAACCAGCGGAAAGATTCCATCAAGTGTGACCTGGGTGATGGCATAGCGCTGGCGCTTTGCCTGTCCCCAGACCTCGAACACCTCTCGGAGTTCCTCCGGCGTATAGCCAGGGCGCGCATCGGGGATCTGGGGAGTTGGCTCCAGCCACTCCTGACGCCAGTCGAAGCCTTGCAGACACACCAGGAACGCCACCAGCAGCAGTGCGACATTCGGCCAGGTTCCCAGGGCTTCAACGCGTTGGTGAAGGGTTCCCCACATCGCTTCCCCCCTTTCTCTTGCCTCAAGCCGCACGATCAAGCTGCGGGGCCGACTCACGGGGCCTCTTGAGGTGGTTCACCTGCTTCCTCAACATCCGATTGAGTCGAGGAGTCTCAGACGATCAGGTTTCTCATGATCGAGAGGGGGCTCGGCATATGCAAGAGCATGGCCAGCATCGATGAGTCTGTGCGGCGGCGGTTTCAGCTCTGATGTCGTCATCCTGTGCAATGTGCCTGGTCAACCAGAGCGTCCCTGCCAGGGTTCCGCCGGCGATGGTGCCGAGATGCCATGTGGTTCGGGCTTGACTGGCTATTTGTGCAAACTATGCTTTCGTTCATGAGGACGCGAGATCGAGCGGTGGGGCACCTGGACGCGGATTGCTTTTACGTGTCGGCCGAGCGGGTGCGGGATGAGTTCCTGCGCGACAAGCCGGTGGGCGTGTTGGGCAATCAGGGGGCGTGCGTCATCGCCAAGAGTTACGAGATGAAGGCCAGCGGCGTCGGCACGGGGATGCCCATCTGGGATGCCCTCGACCGCTGCCCGACCGGGGTCTACCTGAAGCGAGACTTTCGCTGGTACGAGGTCCTCAGCCGCCTGATGCTGGAGGTGACGCGGGAGCTGTCTGACCGGGTCGAGTATTACTCGATCGACGAGTTCTTCTTCCGCGCCATCCCCTTGCGAGGAAAGGACTTCCAGCAGACGGCCGAGGCGATCCGCGACGCGATCTGGGAGCGCCTGGGCGTGCCGGTGACGGTCGGCATTGCCCGATCGCGGACCCTTGCCAAGCTCATTTCCGACGCGGCCAAGCCCTTCGGCGCCCTGGCGGTGCTGGACGACGCGGCCGAGCGGGCCTTGCTGGCCGATCGGCCCGTGACGGAGATCACCGGCATCGCCGGTCGCCGCGAGCGTCGGCTGGCCCCCTGGGGGATCCGCTCCTGTCTCGATCTGGCCCAGGCCGACCGCCGGCTCGTCCGGGGGTTGCTGACGGCCTCGGGCGAGTCGCTCTGGTGGGAGCTCAACGGCGAGGCGGTCCACCCGATCCAGCCCGAGCGGCCGGTGCAGCGCGTCCTGTCGCGCGGGGGGAGCTTCGGCGAGCCGGCGGCCGACCCGATCGTCCTGTACGCCTGGCTCGTCCGGAACCTCGAACGCCTGATCGAGGAGCTTCGGTTCCACCGCCTCTGTGCCGGCCGGTTGACCGTCTGGGTTTCGTACCGCAACGGCGAGGCGGGGGTCGGCCAGGTCAACCCGACCGTGCCAACCGACCGCTTCGACCTGTTGCTTGACTCGGCGCGGGTGTGCCTTCGACACGCCTACGTCCCCCGGATCGCCGCGACCCGGATGCACCTGATCGCCGAGCGCCTCGTCCGCCGCAGTTCCTCTCCCCGAGGCCTGTTCGATTCGCCCGCCGCCGCCGACCGCGCCGAGGCCGTCGCCCTGCTCAAGGAAACGATCAACCACCGCCACGGCCGCTTCGCCCTGCGCAGTGCCGCCACGCTCCCGCTGGCCGAAATCTACCGCGACGCGGCCAACGGCTTCGACATTTGCGACATCCGCGGCAAATTCTGCTTCTGACTACCCTGCTCCCTCTCGATTCGCTAGGATAAGAACTGCCCCCCACGGCCACCGCCGATTGGGAGGCAAACCCTGTTGGAGGGGTGCCAGAGTGGTCGATTGGGGCGGTCTTGAAAACCGCTGAGGCGGCAACGTCTCCGGGGGTTCGAATCCCTCCCCCTCCGCTAGTGAAAGCTTTGGTAGGACGGGCGTTCCGGCGAATTGACAGACTCGGAACCCTAGTTGGTTTTAGTGGACAGAATAGCCCCTTTTGGGGGGCTCCGAGCCGCCAATTTACCGGATTTAGAAGCCGATTCTGGTATCCGCTGGAATGGATTGGGAGTCCCTTGCTCCCCGTCCCTCGGTCAGGGGTCGGGGCCCGGGGGGAACGAGAGGAGAAGCGAGTTCCGACCGCGATCGCGCTCAGAGCGGGTGGCTCGGGGGGCGATCGGGGGCGGTTGCGTTGCTGGGGAGCGGGGCAGAGATCAGGCGAGCAGTTCGGTGACGATGCGGGCCTCCTGGCCATCGACGAGGGAGGCGGTGCCGCCGGGGCGGGGGAAGGTGAGGTGGGTGTGGTCGAGGCCGAAGAGGTGCAGAAGGGTGGCGTGGTAGTCGGCGTGGGAGACGGGGGATTCGACGGCTCGGATGCCGAACTCGTCGGTCGCACCGTGGACGTAGCCCCCTTTGATCCCGCCGCCGGCCATCCAGGCGCTAAAGCCGTAGGTGTTGTGGTCACGGCCGATGTTGGCCTCGTTCTGGACGACGGGAAGACGGCCCATCTCGCCACCCCACCAGACGACGGTCTCGTCGAGCAGGCCGCGGGTTTTCAGGTCGCGGACGAGGGCGGCGGATGGGCGATCGACGCGGCGGCACATGCGGGGTAAGAGGTTGGTGATGTTGCCGTGGTGGTCCCAGTGTTGATTGCCGGTGCAAACTTGCACGAAGCGGACCCCGCGCTCGATGAGGCGGCGGGCGATGAGGCATCGGGTGCCGAATTCCTGGGAGTCGGGGTCGTCGATGCCGTAAAGGCGTTTCGTGGCGGCTGATTCCTCGGAGATGTCGAGGGCCTCGGCGGCGGCGCCTTGCATGCGGGCGGCCAGCTCGTAGCTGCTGATTCGGGCGGCGAGGTCAAGCTCGCCGGGATACTGGGAGAGGTGGTCGCGGTTGATCGTGCCGAGGTAGTCAAGAAACTGGCGCTGGACCTGGCCTGCGTAGTGGTCGGGAGGTTCGAGGTCGGCGATGCGGGGCTCTTTCGGCCGGATGGCCGTCCCTTGATAAAGCGAGGGGAGCCAGCCGTTCGACCAGTTCTCGACCCCGAGGACGGGCAGGCCGCCGGGATCGGTCAGGACGCAGTAGGCGGGGAGGTTCTGGTTCTCGGTGCCGAGGGCGTAGGAGAGCCACGAGCCGACCGTCGGCCGACCGCGCTGGATGCGGCCGGTGTGGATGGCGGAGATCGACTGGCCGTGGTTGTTGACGCCGGTGTGCATCGACCGGATCAAGCTAATGTCGTCGGCCACCTCGCCGAGGCCGGGGAGCAGCTCGCTCAGCTCCATGCCGCACTCGCCGCGACGATGGAATTTCCAGGGGGAGGCGAATAGCTTCGAGCTGGCCTGGCCGGCGTTGTCGAACTTGATCTCGCCGGTGAACGCCTGGCCGTTGCGGCGGGTCAATTCGGGTTTCGGGTCGAACAGGTCGTGGTGGCTCGGACCCCCTTGCATGAACAGGCAGACCATGTTCTTCGCCCGAGCGGGGGCGGGGGGAGCCTTGGGAGTGAGGTCGTAGGTCGGGGTTTCGAGCGTCGGCTTGCTCGGGCCTTCCTGCCGAGCCGAAGCACGCTCCTGGTGCGCGAGCCAGGCGAGGGCGAGGGAGCCGATGCCCACGCCTTGCGAGGCCAGGAAGTGACGGCGAGACGAGCAGCCGACGGCTCGATGAGCAGCCATGAGCCTTCTCCGGGAAAGCGGATCGGATCGGATTGAATCAATCGACGTAAAGGAATCCGTTGGAGCAGAGCAAGGCGTGGCAGAAGCTCGCCAGGGCGAGGCGGTCGGGGTCAGCGTCGGGGGCGTCGGCCTTGACTTGCTCGGCGAGGGTGGCGCGCTGGCGGTCGAGGTAGTCGAGCGCACCGGCGACTTGCTCGGCATCTGGTTCTCGGGCGAAGGCAAGCTGCCAGGCGAGGCGGACGCGAGCGGTGGCGTCGTTACCGGCTGAGGCCATCACGCGGTCGGCCATCGTCTCGGAGTGCTCCAGGACGAACGGATTGTTCATGAGCATGAGGGATTGCGGGGCGACCGTCGAGCTGTCGCGCTGGGGGCAGCTCGGGGAGAGGTCGGGAGGGTCGAACGACTCGGTCAGGCCCAGGGGCATCGTCCGTCGGATCTGGACGTAAAGGGTGCGGCGGCGGGCAGCATTGCCGAGCGACTGATCGGCGTTTGAGGGGCGGCCGGCGGAGTCGCGGTTGTCCTTGCCGACGATGATCCGCCCGGCCTCGTCGGGAGCGACGGGGACGGGGGGGCCGAACGCTTCGGGGTTGAGCGCGCCGGAGGTGGCGAGGATGGCATCTCGGACCGTTTCAGCCTCCAGGCGCCGGACGTTCTGGCGGCCGACGAGGACGTTCTCGGGATCGATCGCGTCAAGCTCAGGGCGTCGGGTCGAGACCTGGCGATAGGCGGTCGAGGTCATGATCATTCGATGCAAGCGCTTGAGAGTCCAGCCGCCTTGCATGAAGTCGTCGGCCAGCCAGTCGAGCAACTCGGGATGCGAGGGGCGATCGCCGAGGAAGCCGAAGTCGCCGGTCGAGGCCACAAGGCCGCGGCCGAAGTGGTGCATCCAGACTCGGTTGGCCAGCACGCGGGCGACCAGGGGATGCTCGCCGCTGGTCAGGTGCCGGGCATAGGCGAGACGGCGGCCGGTGGTCGGGAGATTCGGGTCGTCGATCGGGATGTCGGGCGATCCGGTGGCGACGGTGAGGATCGTCAGCTCGCCGGGGTCAACTTCCTCGGCCGGCTGGTTCGGATCGCCGCGGAGGAACAGGTGGGTGGTGGGGACCTTGCCGGGCACCTCGGTCAGGGCGTGGACGTAGTTGTCGGCCGGTCGCTTCGGCTCGACGGCGGCGGTGCGCTTGGCGAAGTCGGCGGTGATGGCGTTGTACGCCTTGGCGTCGTAGAGGCTGACGTTGCCGGAGGTGACCAGAACGCGGGGGTAGGTCCGCAAGAGCTCGACCTGCTCCTCGGAGCGGTCGGCGGGCTTGAGGTCGCGGGCCTCGCGGAGTGGCTGGCGAAGCTCCTCGGGGGCGGCCTCCAGCTCCTTCTCCAGGATGCGGTTGACGAGGTCGTTGATGGCCTCGGCGCGTTCCTTGTTCACCTGGGCGAGAGCCTCGGCGGCGGCCTTGGCCTGCTCGCGGTCGGCGTCGGTCCAGAGGGAAATCAATCGGGCGTTCGGCAGCTTCCAGTCGGAAACATCGAGGGCCGGCTCGAACAGAGCGCGGAAGCGGAAGTAGTCTTCGTGCGAGATCGGGTCGTAGCGGTGGGAATGGCACTGGGCGCAACCGACGGTCAGGCCGAGGAAGGCGGTCGAGACGACCTTGATCGTTTCGGCCACGGCGTCGTTGCGGGCGACGACGGGGTCAACCTCGCGGTCGGCGGTGCCGTCGGGGGCCATTCGGAGGAAGCCGGTGGCGATGAGGCGGTCGAGGTCCTCGGGGCCGAGCTGCTCGTAAGGGGGGGCAACCAGTTCATCGCCGGCCAGTTGCTCGACGATGAGCTCATCCCAGGGGCGATCGGCGTTGAAGGCTCGGATCAAGTAATCGCGGTAGCGATAGGCCCAGGGGCGGACTGGGTCGGCCAGGGTGTAGCCGTCGCTGTCGGCGTAACCGGCAACGTCCATCCAGTGTCTCGCCCAGCGCTCGCCGTAGTGAGGGGATTCGAGCAGGCGGTCGATGAGGCGCTCGACGGCATCGGGGGCATCGTCGGCGAGGAAGGCGGCGACCTCCTCGGGGGTCGGCGGCAGGCCGAGCAGGTCCATCGAGGCGCGGCGGATGAAGGTGGCGCGGTCGGCCTCGGGGCCGAAGCTCAGCCCTTCGGCCTGAAGGCGATCGAGCAGAAACGCGTCGATCGGGGTGCGGACGAGGGAGGCGTCGTTCTCGACCTCGGGTACGTCGGGGCGTTGGATCGGCTGGAAGGACCAGAAACCCGCGTCTTCCTGGGTCAGGACCATCTCGCCGGGGGGCGGGATTTCCTCGGGCTCGGGGCGGAGGGTGGGGGCGCCGGCGTCGATCCAGGCGGCGATGGTCGCCTTTTGCTCGGCCGAAAGCTTGGCATCGCCGGGGGGCATCTCGTCGGCGTCGATCCGGTGCCAGAGGAAGCTGCCGTCGCGGTCGCCGGGAACGATCGCCTCGCCGGTCAGGCCGCCGTCGAGCATCGTCTGGACGAAGCGGAGGTCGAGGCCGCTTTTCAGCTTCGGTTCCTCGCCGTGGCAGTGGAAGCAGTGTTCCTTGAGAATCGGTCGAACGTCGCGCTCGAAGCTGAGCGCATTCGGATCGGACGGGGGATCGGCCTCCCCTGCCCTGGCCGAAGGACCGGCTCCGGGGAGCAAGAAGATGCAACAGGCAAGGAGCACGCCGGTGGCTCGGAGTCGTCGGCGGAGGGTCATGGGCAGGTAACCCCCTCAAGGGCGAGGCGAAGCAAGAGCGAAAACGCGGTTGGCCGGATCGGCACGCAATCCGGCCAATTGTTGAACCGCAGTTTAACGGAGGGGCGGGGTTGAGGGCAACCGTGCCTTTCCTGGCCAGGGTGGAGATCAAGGGCGGTTCGAATCGCCCTTGGCGATGGTGTCGAGCACGGGGAGCAGGTCGGCGACGCTTTCGATGACGGCGTGGGCTCCGGCATTGCGGAAGGTGGCCTCGGCAGAGTTGAGGCGGGAGGCCAGGTCGCTCGGGGCGACCTGGGCGAGTTCGTCGAGCGAAAGGCCCAGGGCGTTGCCGGTCCGGGTGACGGCGACGGTCCAGGCGCCGGCGTTGCGGCCGGCCTCGATCCCGGGAACGGTGTCATCGACCACGACAACGCGGGACATGGGGAAGACGTCGAGCGCCTGGGCGGCCCGGAAGATCATCCAGGGGGCGGGGCGGCCTTTCGGGGTGTCGTCGGCGCAGAGGATGACCTCAGGGTCGAAGCCCTGGGCGCGGGCGATCGGGGCGACGACCTCCATCAAGGCGCGGGTGTAGCCGGTGCTGGAGCCGATCCGGATCCCTCGGCGACGGCATTCGGCGACGACCTCGGGAATGCCCGGAATCACGTCGGAGTGCTTTGCCAGCACCTCTTTTTGTAAGGGGAGGAAGTCGGCATAGAGGCGGTCGATGTCGGCCTCGGTGGCGGGTTGGCCGAAGCGGGATTGCCAGGCCTCGGCCACTCGGGGGACGGCAAGGATGGCGGCGATATGCTCGCGCTTGGCCATCCCCATCGGGCCGCGGGCCTCGGCGGTGGTGATCGGCACGTCGGCGCGGCGGAAGACCTCGACGAAGACCTCGACGGGGGCCCGGCTGCCGTGGTCGATGGTGGTTCCGGCCCAGTCAAACAGGATGGCGCCGATGGGAAGGGGCGAAGCGAGGGTCATGATCGGGTCGTCTCCCAGGAGCGTTCGGCCAGGCCGAAGGACATGGTCATGCCCGATCCGCTGGTTCCGGTCCGGACGGAGACGCCGGGCATCGGCTCGGCCTCGAACACGGGAGCGGCGGCGTGCTTGGCGTAGATGCCGTGCCAGCGCTCGGTGATCGACCAGTCGGGCAGTTGAATCACGTGGCGAAGTTCGCGGAGGATCAGATCGTCGATCAGGCTCTTGTCAAACGGGTCGATGGCGTCGTCGTACTCGTGCGAATCGCCGAGGATGATCTCGCCGAGTTCGTTCTGCGAGGCCATGACGTGGATGCCGTACTGGTCGAGTTCCGGCGTCTCGGCGGCGATGCGCTGCTTCAAGGCCGCGAGGCTGTCGGTCACCTCAAAGTTCGCGTAGTGCCGCAGGGTCAGGCCGCTGGCGAGATGAGGGCCGAGGGTCCAGCCGTTTGGTTGTGGAGCAGCCTTGAGCATCTGGAGCTTGCAGCGCCGGAGGCCGGAACCGTGCAAGAGGTCGGGAAAAAGCGTCTCGAAATCGGCACCACCGCAGATGATCAGGCGATCGAACGACCAGGAGCGGCCATCGGCCGATCGGGCGAGGCCGGGCTCGACCTGCGTGATGGCGGTGCCGAGGTGGAAGGAGACGCCAAAGCGATCGGCCAGCCAGCCGGGCAGGGTGCGGATGACGGCGCGGGGGTTGACGCACAGCTCCATCGGGCTGAACAGTCCGCCGAGCAGGCCGTCCGGATTTGCTCCCGGCGATCGGGCAAGGACTTCGGATCGAGAGAGAAGCTCGCAGGAGTAGCCGAGTTCGGGGGCGACCTGGGCAAATTCTTCGAGGACGGCCCATTCATCCTCGCGGTGGGCGAGGTGGATCGAGCCGCAGGGGTTGATCCAGATGTTGCTTTGCTCGCTCAATTCGAGCCAGCAGGCTCGGCTCCGGAGGGCGATGGCCAGCGCTTCGCCGCTCGGCTGGCCGATAGGCCAGACCATGCCGAAATTGCGCACCGAGGCGCCGGAGGCGATTGGTGATCGCTCGAAGACCGTCACCTGATGGCCTCGACGGGCCGCCGACCAGGCATGCGCCAGACCGACGATACCGGCCCCAACGATGCCGACGGTTTCGGGAGGTTCCGAAGGGGGAAAGGGATCGCTCATGGATCGGCTCGGGGCGCATCAGCGGAAATGAGGGCGGCTTCGAGAACGGGGAGATAGGTGTCGAAGTCAGGAACGGCTGTGTTCGGGTCCTTGGCCTCATCGTCCCAGCGGCGGAGGGAGACGGCGGCCTCGTGGTGGGGAGAGGAGCGGAAGCGCTCGACCTCCTCGGCCGACATCGGGCCGCCTTGCAGTTGCAGGCTGAGCTGGGATGGCGGGCTGAGCTGGTCGCGGTAGGATGGTTCGACGGCGCAGAGATAGCGCTTGGCGGCGACATGCAAACGGACCGGATCAACGACCGCAGGCCCGAAATGTTGGGAAAGCCATCGACCGGCGAGCCCTTCATGATGGTCGTCAATGCCCTGTTCCGCGGCGTCCTCAGGCAGGTCGTGGAGCAGGTGGCCGATGTCGTGGAGCAAGGCGGCGGTGATCAACGAGGGGTCGGCCCCCGATTGTCGGGCCAGGTGAGCGGCCTGAAGCGCATGCTGAAGCTGCGAGACGGCCTCGCCGCCGTATTCGGCGTGGCCGCGATCAAGAAAGAGGCGGCGGATGGTGGCAATCGTCTCGGCCGGAGTGTTGGCCATCGGCTCGGATCTCCATCCGATCTTCACAGGGTTGCGTTAGGCTGGAAACGCGTTTGACCATTCAGACCGCCGGCCGAGTGTCGCGTCGAGCCGCCGAGGCCAATCGGGATGCGACGTCGAGGGACGTGGAGGAGATTATTCCATGACGACTGCCCAGGAGCAACCGGCCGAGGCCGAGTCGGAACCGGAGTCCGGGGCCAGCGTCGGTCGCGCGATGCCCATGATCGCCCTCTGGTCGTTGGTGGCGGCATTTGGGACGTATTTTTGCATGTACGCCTTTCGCAAGCCGTTCACGGCGGCGGCGTTTCAGGAGGGATTGATCTGGGGACTGAAAGAGAAGACGGTCCTGGTGACGGCGCAGGTGTTCGGCTACACGATCTCGAAAATCGTCGGCATCCGGGTGATTGCGGAGCTGCCGCCAAATCGCAGGGCGGCGGGGATCCTGGTCCTGAACGGGTCGGCCCTGGTGGCGTTGCTGCTCTTCGCGGTGGTGCCGTCCCCCTTGCATGTCGCCAGCCTGTTCGTCAACGGCCTGGCGCTGGGGATGGTCTTCGGCATGGTGCTCGGGTTCGTCGAGGGGAGACGTAGCACCGAGGCCCTGGCGGCGGGCCTGTGCGGGAGTTTCATCCTGGCCGACGGGGTAGCGAAGTCGGTCGGGACGTGGCTGCTCGATCAGGGGGTGTCCGAGCGTTGGATGCCGGGCGTGGCGGGCTTGATGTTCGTCCCGCCGTTGCTGTTGTTTGTCGGGATGCTGACCCGAATTCCACCCCCCGACCGCCGAGACATCGAACGCCGGGGGCACCGATCGGCGATGGATCGGCACGACCGGGTGGCGATGATCATGAAGTACGGGCCGGGATTGATGCTGATCGTCCTGGCCTACGTGCTCATCACGGTGCTGCGAAGTATCCGGGCCGACTTCATGCCCGAACTCTGGCGGGGGTTGGGGGTGGAGGCCGTGCCGGCGACGTTCGCGACTTCGGAGGTGCTGGTTACGCTGTTCGTGCTGCTGGCGAACGGGATGAGCGTCCTGATCCTCAACAACCGCCGGGCATTTTTCACGTCGATCGCCGTGGCCCTGACCGGAGGGGTGATGATGCTGTTCGCCCTGGTGGCGCTTCGGCAATCGTGGGTCGGCGGGTTCGCGTTCATGGTCTTGATCGGCACCGGACTCTATCTGCCGTACGTGGCGATCCACACCACGATTTTTGAACGATTGATCGCCATGACGAGGGACCGGGGGAACCTGGGCTTCCTGATGTACGTGGCCGACTCGGCCGGTTACCTTGGCTACGCGGCATTGATGATCGCTCGGGGGCTCTTGCCGACCGGGGAATCGTTCATGACCTTCTTCGCCGTGACCTGTGGGATCGTCGCGCTCTTGACGAGCGTGAGCCTGGCGATGAGCTGGGGATTCTTCTCCCGGCGGGTGACAGCGATCGAGACGGTCGGAGGGCAACGAGCGTGACAGGTTCCTCGGTGGCGGCGATCTTTCACGGCTCGGGCGTGCCTTTGGAATTCCGGGAGGTCCCCCTGCCCGACCCCGATCGGCTGGGGGCGTCGGTGCTGGTCGAGGTCGTCGCCTGTACGCTCTGCGGCAGCGACCTGCACAGCTATCACGGCCGACGCAACGTGCCGGTGCCGACGATCCTCGGCCACGAGATCCTCGGCCGGATCGCCGCCTTTGGCCCGGACGCTCCGACGCAGGACGCCAACGGCCGGCCCCTGGAGGTCGGCGATCGTGTGACCTGGGGCGTGGTCGCCTGCTGCGGCGAGTGCTTCTTCTGTCGACACAATCTGCCGCAAAAATGTGAGCGGATGGTGAAGTATGGTCATGAGGCGATTCGACCAGGGCTCGAACTGACCGGCGGCCTGGCCGGGCATTGCGTGCTCGTGCGGGGGACCGCCATCTTCCTCGTCCCGGAGGACTTGCCCGACGCTGTCGCCTGTCCGGCCAACTGCGCGACGGCGACCGTCGCCGCGGCGCTGGAGGCGGCAGGCTCGATCGGGGGGAACCGGGTCCTGATCCTCGGCGCGGGGATGCTCGGCCTGACTGCCGCGGCCTGGGCTCGAACGCTCGGGGCCGAGGAGGTGATTTGCTGCGATGCCGACGCCCGGCGGCTCGACCTGGCCAGGACCTTCGGCGCAACACGAACGGCCACGCCCGAGACGCTGGCCGGGGTCGTCTCGGATTGCACCGAGGGGCGAGGTGTCGATGTCGCGATCGAGTTGACCGGGGCCACGGAGGCGATTGAGCTTGCCTTGCCGATCCTCCGGATCGGCGGCGTGTTCGTCTGGGTCGGCGCGGTTTGCCCAACGAGGCCGGTGTCGATCGTGCCCGAGCAGATTGTTCGCCGCTGTTTGACGATTCGAGGCGTGCATAATTATCGACCGGATCATCTCGGCCAGGCGCTCGACTTCCTCGCGGCGGCCGGGGCGTTTCCCTTCGAAGATCTTGTGTCCGATTGGCAACCGCTGTCGAGCCTGGAAACGGCCTTGAATGCGCCGCCCGATCCGGACCGGCCCCGCATGGGAATCCGACCGGGGTTGTGATCCTTCGGGTGAAGCGGGCCTGGCCTACGCGGACGGTTCGGGACGGAGGCGGAGCCAGGGGGCTCGACCGGAGTGGTGGGCATCGGCCAGGGCGGATCGGATGGTGACGATCGGATCGGGGTGAGCGAGGCCGAAGGTGGCGTCGGCCAGGTCGCCTCGGACATGAAGGCGGAGGAAGGCCCCGGCGACCAGGGCCGGTGAGCCGATGGCTCGCAGGCGGCGAGAGATCAATCCGCCGGCGGCGTAGGAATAACGCATCGGCCGATGGGCGGCGTCGGGGAGACGATGGATCATTCGGGGGCGGCCGGTGATTTGGGAGACAAGACGAGCCATCTCGGTGTATGACAGATACGGACCGACCACGGCATAGCGACGGCCAGGTTCGCCGAGCGAGAGGGCCGCGCGGTGGGCCTGGGCGATGACCGAAGCATCGACGATCGGAATTCCGCCGCCGGGAATGACGACAACCGGGGTCCGGGCCATTATCAGCAAGAGGCCGGTCGAGGTCGGTCGGATGTCTCGGGGGCCGACGACCATGCCGGGACAGATCGCCAGGCATTGCATGCGATCGCCGATCCCCTGAAGAACGATCGCCTCGGCCTCGCGTTTGGTTCGGGCGTAAGGGGAATCGACGGCGTGCAGGTTCCAGGGGGTTCGCTCGTCGGCCGGTTTCTCGGGAGTCCCGGCGGCCACCGTATGCAAGGTGGAGGTAAAGACGAAGCGTTCGACACCGGCGGTGTCGGCCTCGGCGAGCAAGGCGCGGGTCGCCTCGACGTTGACGATCCGGGCACAGTCTTCGTCGTCGGGGCCGAGGCTGACCCAGCCGGCGGCGTGGATGACGGCCCGCATCCCCCGAATGGCGGCGCGGCGAGTGGCGGGGTCGAGCAGGTCGCCGATCTGCCAGTCGATCGGTGGGTCGTCGGGCTCGATCGTCGGCGGTCTTCGTGCAAGGCCGCGCACCGGATGACCGGCCCGGGACAATTCGCGGGCGATGTGGCCGCCGACGAAGCCGCCAGCCCCGGTCACAAGGACGGGCCAATCTCCCGGAGCGATCGCAGGCACGGTCAGGGGCTCCCGATCGAGAGCAAGGTCGGGTCGGGGGCCCAGATATAGAGGAAGGTCGGCAGCTTGGCGCGGTCGAGTCCGGGGTAGCTGATCGGGAACAACTCTCCCTGGATCGGCCGGTTCGGCGTGACCGAGTAGACCGATCGGGCCGGGTCGCCGGGCCGCTTCAAGAGGACCACCTCGGCCCCGGATTCGGGGATGCCGGCCCTTGCCTCGGCCTCGGCGATGGCGTCGTCGAGGTAGCCGAGGCGATCGACGAGCCCGAGCGTCAGGGCCTCGTCGGCCGGCACGACGCGGCCATCGGCCAGAAGGTCGCGGGCGTCGTCGCCGAGATGGGGGCGGTATTCCAGAATTCGTCGGCCGAAGCGCTCGGCGAAGCGGTCGGCCATGTCCTGAAGCAGGCGGGCGGCGTCGTCGGACAGGGGTTCGGCGACATTGCCCATATTGACGAGGGGGCCGGAGGTGATCGGCTCGGCGAGGATGTTGAACTGGGCCATCGCGTCTTGAAGATTGTAACGGTTGATGAGCGCCCCGATGCCGCCCGTGACGGTCGTCGGGTGCGCGACGATTCGGTCAGCCCCGACCGCCAGATAGTAGGCTCCAGAGGTTCCCAGATCCATCAGGCAGCAGACGACCGGCAGGCCCGAGCGTTCCCGGAAGCGGCGAAGGTCCTCGGCCATGATGTCGCAGGCCGTGACAGAGCCTCCGGGGCTGTTGATCCGGATCACGATGGCCCGGACGCTCGGATCGGCCGCGATGGCGTCGAGCCGTTCCCGGAAGGCGGCGACCGGGTTTTCACCCGCCGAGTAGGGGCCGGTTGGCGCCTGGTTCAAGAGGAGGCCATCGACCTCGACCAGGGCGACCCGAGTCCCTCTCCCCCCTGCTCCGCCCGATCGAACCGGCACGGCGGCCATCGGGCCGGGGTCGGTGACGGTTGGGATCTGGACCTCGATCGGCCCCTGGACCTGCGCCGAGACGGTCGCGGCCACGTCGGCATGCCCTCGGAAGGTCGAGTCGGTGTCGAACCGCCCGACGACCGGAATGTGACCGCAACCGACCACCCCCGACAGCAGGACGACCCCCGCGATGAGAATCAGGAGCCGAGACCGGGTCAGGTTATGAAATCCCATGATCGGCACCAGGAGTTCCCCTAGGATTTTAAGACAAGGTCCGAATCCCCATCCGAGCGGGGGCGTGCCGACCGAAGCGGCTGCCGACGTGTCGGCCCCTCAATGACTTCACGTCGAACACGATTGGGGCGAGTCGCCGCGTTTTCCTTCGGTTCGGTACAATCGCAGTTATCGGCAACATGCGGATGGGACTTGTCAGCAGACTCAAGCAGCGAGAGGCGGGGAATTGTTATGACCGGAATGATCGTGAGTGTTGGTCTGGCCGTGATGATTGGGGCAGACGGCCCCGCCGCCTCGCTCGAGGCGAATGCGGTGTATGCCTCAGTCCGCGAGGAAGGATTGACTGTCGGTGGGCAGTCGATTCGGCTCGATGGACCCAGATTCACAGACGATCAAACCGCCCAGGAACAACGCGAGACGCTGCGCAGCCTGGCCGGATCGGATCGAGCGGTCGAAGGTTTGCTCCGGCCGTCGGTCACCGCGCCGTTTCTCCTCTCCCTGGAAGACCGGACGGTGGACGGAGCCACGATCCGCTCGGGCGATCTGTTCTTTGCGATCCAGGTGGATCTGGACACGATCGACCCCGACGCCCTGTTTGGTCAGGAGGAGAGCGGGCCGGTTGAAGCGGGAAACATGAGATTTGAGGTGCAGGTCCTCGACGATCCCGGCGAAGGGATCGACGGATCAGCCTCGGCTCGGTTCGTGCATTCGACCGGAAGGCTGCTCGACCGGATCGGCGTTGAGTCAACGGCTCGGGTCTCGGCGTCTCGATCGACCGATTCGGTGGTGGTCGCCTCCCGGACCGATCGGCAGTTTGACGACCATGAGCAATGGCCGAACCGTTGGTGGACGATCGAGCGGCAGGGAACCTCCGAATCAACCGGCACGCCCGAACGCTATGCCGGAGGCATCGGCTATGCCAAGCTGACGCGGTTGAAGGACGACCCGAAAACCGTGCTCGTGGAACTGCGGTTTGCGTTCGCCGAGCCGAATGCCTGGTTCAACGGCGCTCCGATTCTGCGATCGAAGTTCAGCCTGATCGCTCAGGACCAGATCCGCCGGCTTCGACGGGAGTTGAGTCGCTGAGCGATCGGGCCGGTCGCGTCTCGGCAATCAGTTGCCCAGGGCGTCATCCACGGCTTCGCCGGTTTCCTCGGCCGGGCCCTGAGGATCGAGCGTCTCCTGCACGTCCTGCGCCGCGTTGTCGAGCGATTCGCCGGCTTGCTCCGCCGGTCCTTGCTGATCGCAGCCGACTCCCAGGGTGATGGCGGCCAGCAGGGTCACGATCCAGCCGAATCCAGTTCGATGGGTCATGGTGAACACTCCGTCTTGCTGAGAAATGACGAAACCGTTGGGCAGCAACGATTTCAAGGAGGTCTTCGCCGGGGAGGAAACCAGGACCTTCCCGGTTCCGAGGCGAGGACTGAGTCACCTCTGCTCAGGCAAATCGCGGGCCATCCGGGCAAACTTTACTTGCGGCGGACTGGTCCATGCTCGTGAGCGGGTGCTTGGGAAGCGCTGGAGGGTTTCTCGGCCAGCGATCGCAGCAGGGGTTCCAGCCGATCGACGGCCTTGAGCGTCACCAGAGCCGAGGCTTCGGCGTCGCTCAGGGGGATCCGATCGCCGGGAGGAGGCCCAGTCATCGCAAAGGACCAGGACACCGGAGCCGGGCCGATCCGCCGGGTGATCTGGGCATCGAGCTGGGCATCGAAGCTTAATTCGGGAGCCAGCCGGAGGATTGCATCAGGTGGTGACGGGTTCTCCCCGAACTTCGGCCAGCAAAGGGTCGTCAAGGCTCCAGACGCAGGGTCCACGAGCAAGGCATAATGCAGGTCCACCTCACGGTGCCGGCCCTCGACCACCAGCACTGTCGGGGTCTGAAAGAGCGCGAATGTTGGCGATCGGGCGATCAGCCGCCCTCGGTTCAATTTGGCTTCGGCCGCGATGAGAACGACCCGATCAACGACTCCAAGGGTCTCGAAGGCCTCGCGAGGACCGAGTCGCGTGATGACCAGTTCCCGATCACCGACCGGCACCGCGTTTCCGACCCCCACGCGGATCAAACGAGCCGACCGGCCCCGAGGCCCCGGCGGTTCGACCTCTGCCGTGATGACGGTCCGGAATCGAGTGGCCGTCGCACTGGCCGACTCGGGAAGCGCCTCAAGATCGCCCGAGACCAGCCGAGGGACCGACCGGACGACCCGATGCGTCCAGCCTCCCGGTGGCCCCTGTCCGACCTCCGCCCCAGGTTCCAGGTGGACCAGCTCAGGCAACGCCAACGGCTCGACCGGCAACCGAGGTGCCGCATCGCCGCTACCGCAGGCAATCGGCAGCGAGAGCATTGCCAGACAGGTGATCCGGACCACATGACGCACCATAATTCCTCAGGTCCTCATCCTCTGGGAACATCCGCCGGTCGTTGCGACCAATGCACGCGACGCTTACTCTGGCTTGAATCGCCCCGTCATCACGGCGTATGGAATTGGCAATTCCTCACGATGCAACACGTCAGGCCCATTCGCCAGAATTCTGGCCCGATTGAACCAGAAATCCGAAGCAGCGAGAGACGGCCGGGGGAGTGAATGAAACAGAGTCTCGGATTGCATCTCTTGATGGCATCAGGGATTGCGGAGGAAGATCGGCCCTGTTGTGAGGCAAAAGAGCGCGTTTGGCAACCCATTCGCGTCCCACGTTCGGCAGGTCATCTTACGCATTTTCCACATGAGTTGTCGTTCACGAAAATGGAGAACTTTCGGCCGAAGCCGCACATTCTCTGTTTTTCCCAGCCATTGCATTTTTCCTAGCTTGAGTATCGGGTAAAGTTATTTTACCGCGATGTCTGGGATCACGTTGCCCTAAAGTCAAGGATGGGTGGCCAATCGAGGGACGATGATGCCCCGCCGAGAGTTTCGGGAGATCGAAGGATCAGCGTGTCGTACCGCGCCGTCGGCAATCCACCCATGAGAGAACCCATCGCGTTCGCTCGAACATTTTCAGCAAATGAGTGTTGCCGCAAATGTCGACCATGAGGAATTGGGTTGAATCGAAGGCTCGGGACGACAGGCAACAACCTCGGACAGAACTGTCTTCGAGTGGCCGAGGCGGTCGGAGTGGTGCGCAGGAGATTTCTGGAGGAATCCGAGCTGTGAGGAATACCGCTTCGAGTCAGCGTTGTCTGCATCGCATCCTTGTCTTGATTCCGAACGAGCCGGGATGGGAAGGAGCTCTGATCGCTGCGGGGCGTTCGGGGGCGCTGGGTGCGCTCGACCTCGACCGGCTCGGCTTTCTGGCCTGTCGGTCGGCGCTGGATCGGGTTCAACGGTGGATTGACCGGCCCTTCGCGGCACGCATCGAGGCTCAGAACCTCGCGCCGGAGACGTGGCCCGAGCGGCTTGAAGTGGTGATTTGCGTGGGGGATCGGTCGACTCCCTGGGATGAGGTCGTCCGCACGATCCGGCAGTCGGGTCGGGTGGCGATGGCCGAGGTGGTGGACCGCGAATCTGCGCGGGCAGCGCGAAATGCCGGGGTGGAGGGGCTGATTGTTTCGGGGCTCGAAGCCGGTGGTCGTTGCGGTACCGACTCCTCGTTGATCTTGCTTCAAGGGGTGCTGTCCGACGGCGAGACTCCCTGCTGGGTTCGGGGAGGGATTGGAAGGGATTCGGCCGCGGCTTGCGTGGGATCTGGTGCCTCGGGGGTGGTGCTCGACGGCGCGGTATTGCTGGCCCGAGAGGCACCGCTTGAGGACTCGGATCGTGCTCGGATCGCCCGGCTCGATGGCGGCGAGACCCTGGCCATTGGACCCGACGATGGTCCAATGGTTCGGATCGATTCCCTTCCCGGAAGTCCTGCCGTGGCTCGCTTGAAGGAAGCGGCCGAGGAAGGCGGAGCGCGCTGGCTTCAGGCGATCCGCGATGAGATTGGCTGGTCGCGCGGGCAGGCGAGGCCAATCGGCCAGGATGGTGCCTTCGCCTCGGCCCTGGCACACCGTTGGGTGACAGTGGGCGGGATTGTCCAGGCCGTTTCGCAAGCGATTGAGGACGGCTTGGCGGCGGCCGCGACCGCCCGGCCCCTCTCGCCCGAATCGCCGATGGCGCAGTCGCTGGGCACGCGCTTCCCGATCGTTCAGGGGCCGATGACCCGAGTCAGTGACTCGGCCCGCTTTGCCGAGGCGGTGGCCCGGGACGGCGCTCTTCCCATGCTTGCCCTGGCGATGCTTCGTGGACCGGCATCGGCCGAATTGCTGATCGAAACGGCCCGACGGCTGGAGGGCAAACCCTGGGGGGTTGGCCTGCTAGGCTTTGTCGACCCCGCCTTGCGTGCTGAGCAGATCGAGGCGATTCGGCAGGTTCGGCCCCCTTTTGCCTTGATTGCTGGCGGGAGACCGGACCAGGCGGAGGAGCTGGAACAGATTGGGATTCAGACGTTCTTGCATGCGCCGTCGCCGGGATTGCTCGGTCAGTATCTCCGCGACGGGGCCCGTCGGTTCGTGCTGGAAGGCCGCGAATGTGGTGGACACGTGGGGCCGAGGTCGAGCCTCGTGTTATGGCAACAGGCGGTCACGATCGTTCAAGAGGGAATTGAACAGGGTTGGATCAAGGAGCCGAGTGAACTGCAGCTGTTGTTCGCGGGAGGGATTCACGACGCCCGATCCGCCGCGGGCGTGGCGGCCCTGTCGGGTCCTCTTGCCCATCGAGGGGCGAAGATCGGCGTACTGGTGGGGACCGCCTACCTGTTCACGCAAGAGGCGGTTGAAACCGGAGCGATTGCGCCGAGGTTTCAGGCCGAGGCGGTGCGTTGCCAATCGACCGTCTTGCTGCCGACGGGCCCCGGCCACGAGGTCCGCGCGGTTCCGTCTCCGTTCACGGAACAGTTTGCGAGTGAGCGGAAACGCTTGATCGCCGCGGGGACCTCGGCCGAGGTGATTCAGGCCACGCTGGAAGAATTGAACGTCGGCCGCTTGCGAGTGGCGAGCAAAGGGGTCGATCGGGGCCCAGGTGCGAGAGCCCCGCTCGAACCGCTCAGCGAGGCCGAGCAGTACGCCCGTGGCCTTTACATGATCGGCCAGGTTGCCACCTTGCGCGATCGGGTTACCACGATTGCCGAATTACACGATCAGTTATGTGTGCAAAGCACAGCGCGGCTCGATCGCCCCATCGTCGAACCGGAGGCCAAAGCGCCGGCGGCGACTCCCTCGGACGTGGCAATTGTTGGCATGGCGGCGATCATGCCGGGCGCCAGGAATCTGCAAGCATTCTGGAACAACACCCTGCATGGGGTGGATGCGATTGTCGAAGTTCCTTCCGATCACTGGGATTGGCGACCCTACTACGATCCTGATGGAAAAGCCCCCGACAAGATCATCTCCAGGTGGGGCGGATTTTTGCCCGACATCCCCTTCGACCCCTTGCGATATGGGATGCCGCCGACAAGTCTTCCCTCGATCGAACCGGCTCAGTTGCTTGTGCTGGAAACGGTTCGCGCGGCGCTGGATGATGCGGGCTACTCGGATCGGCCGTTTCCCAAAGATCGCACCGCGGTTGTTCTCGGGATGGGAGGAGGTGCAGCCCAGCTCGCAATGGGATATGCGTTTCGGTCGTATTTGCCGATGCTTGAATCGATCGCTCCCGAGGCCGGTCGAGCTGTCCGCGAACAGGCTGAACACTACTTGCCCGAGTGGACGGAAGACGCCTTTCCGGGCTTTCTCTTGAATGTGACGGCCGGTCGCGTGGCGAATCGCTTCGACCTGGGAGGAGCGAATTACACCGTCGATGCCGCTTGCGGTTCCTCGCTGGCCGCAGCGAGCCTTGCCGTTCGAGAGCTGGAAACACACGCGGCCGACATGGTGATTCTGGGAGGAGCGGATACGGTTCAAAATCCGTTCACCTACCTCGCGTTCAGTAAAACACAAGCATTCTCGCCCCGAGGACGCAGCCGGCCGTTCGACGCTTCGGCCGATGGAATTGTGATCAGTGAGGGGGTCGGTGTGGTCGTGCTCAAACGACTTGCCGACGCCGAGCGCGATGGTGACCGGATTTATGCCGTGATCAAGGGGCTTGGCAGTTCCAGTGACGGCCGAGCCCGCGGTCTGACGGCTCCCAACGGCGACGGTCAGGCCCGAGCCCTGGCGAGAGCGTATGCCAAGGCGGGCGTGGCTCCGAGGAGTGTCGGATACGTCGAGGCTCATGGGACCGGCACGGCCGTGGGAGATGTGGTCGAGGTCAATGCGCTGTCCCAGTTCCTTCGCCGGGACGGCGCGGCCCCTGCATCCATTGCCGTGGGATCGGTCAAGTCGATGATTGGCCATACGAAATGCGCGGCGGGTCTGGCTGGATTGATCAACGCATCGCTGACCTTGTACCACAAGATCCTTCCGCCGACGATCGGGATTGAACGACTGAATCCCGCGGCCGATTTGCGAGACGGCCCCCTTCGCGTGTCCTCGGCCGTTCGTCCCTGGCTGCATTCCGACCCTCAGCATCCGAGGCGGGCCGGTGTCAGTGCGTTTGGCTTTGGCGGCACCAATTTTCACGCGGTGCTTGAAGCCTACGAGGCCGACCCCGCCCCCCGGCCCGATCCGCTGCACGACTGGCCTGCAGAATTGTTCGTCTGGCGATCGGAGAACCGAGAGCACTTGCTCGCGTCAATCGATCAGCTTGCTCTCCAACTCGATCAGGGGGCCTCTCCTTCTCTTCGAGATCTTGCTCATACGCTGATTCGATCGTTTCCTCCCTCCGATCGACCCCGACCGACGCTGGCAATGACGGCGACCTCGATCGAGCAGTTGCGATCGTTTCTGACCGTCGCTCGCGAGGCCATTGACCGGGGAGACGCATCCTTTCACGACCCTCGGGGAATCGCGTTCGAGGAACGACCGCCGTTCCTGGGAGCGAAGGTCGCCTTTCTCTTTCCAGGCCAGGGAGCGCAACGCCTGGACATGCTGCTTGATCTGGCGATTGCCTTTGATGAAGTTCGGAGCGGTTACGAATCCTTTGATGCAGCCCTGGTCGCCTCAGGGCGATCGCCGATTGGTCCGAAGGTGTTCCCTCCGCCGACCCTGGAAGACGCCGATCGCGAACGGGCCCGACTGGCTCTTACGGCGACCGACGTGGCTCAACCGGCCGTGGGTGCGGCGTCGGTCGGAATGCTCCGCTGCCTCGAAGCCCTGGGAATTCGCCCCGATCTGGTTGCGGGGCACAGTTACGGCGAGCTGGTTGCCTTGCATGCGAGCGGGGTGATTGATGCCAACGCCCTGGCCGAGCTTTCCGAGGCCCGAGGGCGCTTGATGATCGAAGCGGCCGGAGCTGATCGGGGCGTGATGGCTGCCCTGGCGTGTGATGCCGATCAGGCCACCGCTCTGATCGACGGACTTGACGACGTGGTGCTTGCCAACCGGAACGGACCGAGGCAATCCGTGATTGCCGGAGGCCGCGATGCCGTGAACCGCGCGATTGATCGGGCTCGGTCGCGGGGTGTCCGGACGTTCGACCTTCCGGTTGGTGCTGCCTTCCACTCGCCCCGGGTTGCGGCGGCTCGTGATCCCATGGCCGAACGCTCACGCAGTCTGTTGACCTCGTCGGCAGCGATTCCCGTCTATTCCAATTTGGATGCTCGGGTCTCTCCGGACGATCCCGCGGCAATTGCCCAGCGTCTCGGGGATCATCTCGCCTCGCCGGTCTTGTTCTCGACCATGATCGAGTCGATGAGCCAGGACGGGGCTCGGGTCTTCATCGAGTGTGGGCCCGGATCGATTCTGACTCCCCTGGTGAAGTCGATTCTCGGAGATCGCCCTCACCTGGCGGTTTCCTGCGATGTTCCGGGGAATCCGGGAATTCCAACTCTGTTGAAGACTCTGGGGAGGTTGCTCGTTGCCGGAGTCGAGATGGACGGATTGGAGCGGTTGACCCGTCGTCGGGGAGCCCGTGCCCTGCAACTCGGTCGTCTGTCCGATCAGGTCGAAGCCGTGTCGGCCTCGACCTGGCTGGTGAATGGAAGCCGCGCGCGACCGATCAAAGGTCCGGAACCGGAACGTCTGGGTATGGCTCCCGAACACTTGAAACAACGCGCAATGAGCCCGGTGTCGGAACCATCCCGTGATCTCGAATCGAAGGGGGGCATGACCGTGTCGCACCACCCGATGCCCAGCCATCCCGTCGCTCCGGTTCGCAACGGACATCCGACCGGGGAAGGACTTGGGGGAGAACGATTCAACTTGCGCACTCATGAAAGTTCGAATGGTTCTTCCCGAGTGAGCCCACCCAAGGCCAGCATCGTTGAGGGGGAATCTTCCAGGGCGATTGCCTCCACCTTGGCAAGCAACGCAGCCCGCGCAAGCGACGGTGCTCAGAACACGTTGAATTGCTCAAGCTCCGCACGGATCATGGAATCATTTCAGGAGACGATGCGTCTTTTCCTTCAGGTCCAACAAGCGACCATGCAGACCTATCTGACGGGACGGTCTGCCAGGGAGAATCGCCTCGCTTCCGGTGAAGAACCATACTCGACTGAGAGTACGCAGAATCGGGAGTCGCGGGGTACGGATCATTCCAACCGTCCCTCGTATGATTCGACGATCACGGGTGATTTTCAGGAATCACTCCTGGACGAACAACCGACGCGGCTGATTCGTCCTTCGACCGAGGATTCCCTCCCAGCGACTCGTCGAGGAGCCGAGGCGAAGCCGGTGTCACCGGTCATGGCGGCTCACTCCCCCGACGAGCTTCCGAAGAACCATGAGACACCAAATGAGTTCCCTGCTTCGCCGACCGAAGGTTCGGTGGCCCAGCGACTGATTGAGATCGTTCAGGACCGTACAGGTTATCCGGTGGAAATGCTCGGGATGAGCCTTGATCTGGAGGCGGATCTTGGGATCGACTCCATCAAACGTGTGGAAATTCTGGGAACGCTGCGCGACTCGATCGAAGGGCTTCGATCGCTCGTCGCCTCTGGTTTGATGGATGGGCTCGCACGAGCAAAAACACTGGGAGAGATCGTCGATCGAGTCGAAGAGGCGCTGGCGGAAGCTCACGAGCAACGCCCAACGGTCGAGGGGAACCATGAGTCGCACGCTGACTCCAGCCGCCGCAATGGGAAACCTCGATCGGGTGCTGAGCTGCGAGAAGAGAGGGACCAATCTCCTGCCTCCAGACCAGTTGGAGATTCGGACCAGGCAATTGTGAGTCGTGAGACACCATCGGGCGGAACACCCTTGCGACGGATGCTGTTGGAGTCCGTCGAAGCTTCTGCTGAGGCTGAAGAATCGTCGCTCGTGGAGGGAGGAACGCTCCTCATCACCGATGACGGGCGAGGAGTGGCACAATCTCTTGCAAATCAGTTCAGATCCCAGAGGTTCAAGGTGGAGCTGGTTGGGACCGACTGGGCCGATCTCTCGTCCGCAACGGCGGTGGAGGAGCGGTACGCTGAAGCTCGCGCAGGAGGTCACATCACAGGGATCATTCATGTGCAACCGATTGGTGATTCAGCTCTGGATCATGGCGATCCTGCCGTAGGGTCGTCTCGGTTGGGGGCGAGTATTCGGGCCTTGTTTTTGCTTGCTCGTGCAGCGGCGGACGATCTGGAGCGTTCGGCGCGACAGGGGGGATCGTGCCTCATCGCGGCAACCGCCATGGGAGGCTCGTTTGGTTCCCTGGAACCTCTTCCAGGTCAGTTCGTTCCGGGCCAGGGTGGCATTGCGGGTCTGGTGAAAACGTTGAGTCGGGAGTGGCCGGCGGTCCGGTCAAGAGTCGTCGATCTGGACCCGACGGAGAATCCGACCATTCTCGCCAATCACCTGATGTTCGAAGCATTGCATGACGATGGATGGCCTGAAGTCGGCTATCGGGATGGTCGTCGTGTTCGGCTTCGTGCCGTGGAACGAGAACTCTCCAATGACGATCCAGCCTTTCAAATTCACAAAGGCGAGCCGATTTTGATCACAGGGGGTGCTCGTGGAATCACCTCCGCGGTCGCCGTCGAACTGGCGAGGGCCTGGAAACCAACCCTCCTGCTCGTTGGGACGAGCCCGATACCCGCGGAGCGAGAATCGCAGGAAACCGTGGGGATCGACTCTGCGGCTGCCTTGAAAGCCATCCTGCTCGAGCAGGCGCGGCGAGGCGGCCGCTCGATTGGTCCGTCGGACCTGGAGCAATCGTATCGGTCAGTCTTGCGTGCCCGTGAGATTCGCTCCACCATCGACCGCATTCGGGCCGAGGGAGCTGCCGTGGAGTATGCCCAGGTGGATGTGCGCAATGCCGAGGCATTGCAGCAAGTGCTTCATGGTTGGAAGCGGAGATTCGGAGATCCGGTCGGATTCATTCATGGAGCCGGTGTGATCCATGACAAGTTGCTTCGTGACAAAACTCCCGATTCGTTTGATCGTGTCCTCGGAACCAAGATCGATGGCGCGTTGAACCTCGCCCGATTGCTCCAGGGAGAATCGCTCCGCTTCTCGGCGCTCTTTTCCTCGGTTGCGGGCCGGTTTGGCAATCAAGGTCAGTCCGACTACGCCGCAGCAAATGAAGTCTTGAACAAGCTCGCGCTCTGGCTCGATCGCCAATGGCCGGGGCGGGTCGTCTCAATCAACTGGGGGCCTTGGGCCGGAGTCGGAATGGTCTCTGAACTCCAGGAGCATCTCGGCCGTCGGGGACTGGGCATGATCGATCCAGAAGTTGGATGCAAGGCGCTCCTGGATGAGCTTCTCTTTGGCCGTAAAGGAGAGGTGGAGGTCATTCTGGCTTCAGACCTCGGCGGACTCGATGCTCCCGTCGATCGCCCCGACTGGCTGCGACTGGGAGCAGGTCGATGAGTCGGAGATCTCGACCGCTCGATGTGGCGATCGTGGGCATGGCCTGTCGATTCGCGGGAGCCACGAATCTGTTCCAGTTCTGGCAGAATGTTCTGGAGGGGCGGACGTCCATCTCCGAGGTTCCCTCTCATCGCTGGGATGCAAACACCTTTTACGATCCTGAATCTTCTGCAAGTGATCGAGTGAAGGGGCGCCGGGGAGGATACCTGGATGAGCCGATCCTGATGGATCCGGGTTCGCTCGGGGTGATGCCGAGAACGTTGGAGGGGGGGGAACCCGAGCAGTTCCTCGTCCTCGATGCCGCTCGATCAGCGTTATCCGATGCCGGCTATCCGGAGGGAGTTCAGGATGGTCGACGAGTCGAGGTGGTGATTGGTCGAGGGAATTATTTCAATCGAGGAAATCTGACCCGATTACAGCACGGGCGAGTGTTGGCTCAAACGCTGGCGATTCTGAATGCTCTGCATCCCGAGTGGTCGGACGCGGATCGGGATGCCGTTCGGTCTGAGCTGAAGCGGACCCTCCCACCCTTCGAGTCGGCGACGATCCCTGGTCAGATCACCAATGCGACTGCGGGGCGCGTGAGTCATCGACTGGGATTGACCGGCGCGAGCTACGTGGTCGATGCAGCCAGTGCCTCTGCGCTGGTCGCACTTGATCTAGGAGCGAATGCCCTGAGGTCGAAACGGGCCGATCTGGTTATCGTGGGGGGAGTGTACATCGAAGCGGATGTGGACTTTCCGATGGTCTTCTCGCAACTCGGTGTGCTTTCCCGATCGGGAGAATCGCGACCGTTTGCCGAGGATGCCGATGGTCTCGTACCGGGTGAAGGTGTCGGGGTTCTGGTGCTCAAGCGTTTGCGCGATGCTGAGCGAAACCGAGATCGGATTTATGCCGTCCTCAAAGGTGTTGGCCTGTCGAGTGACGGGCGTGGCCGAGGCCTGGCCTCGCCGGACGCGAAGGGGCACGTTCGGGCGATCCGTCGCGCGTATCGCCAATCGAGTGTCGAACCCGCATCGGTCGAACTGATCGAGGGGCATGGGCTCGGAGTCCCGGCAGCCGATCGCGCGGAACTGAAGGCTCTGTACGCCGTATTTCCCCCGACGGAATCCGGAACGACTCGGGTCCTCGGCGCTGCCTCTGCCCTGATTGGGCACCCAATGCCGGCCGCAGGCATGGCCGGAGTCATCAAGGCGGCCCTCGCGCTGCACCATCGCGTGCTCCCTGCCAGCCCTGATGTGGGTGAACCTCACGCATTGCTGCGGAAGGCAGAAGATCGGTTCGAACGGAACCCCACAAGTCGCCCGTGGATACAAGGAGGCAAGACGCCTCGACGAGCGGGAGTGAACGCATTCGGGTTTGCGGGGATCAATGGTCATGCCGTTCTGGAAGCACATCCGTCTTCGGATCATCAGGTGCCGGGTGCCCTGCTTCGCTGGCCCGATGAAACGATTTTGATTGCCGAGCCGAACCGGAATGCAATGGTGGATCGGGTTCGTACCCTGGCTCGTCAGTTGCGTCGTCGTTCAGATTGGGACTTGAAAGACCTGGCCGCAACCTTGAATGCCGAGGCGGTGCATTCAGGACACGCCAGCCGACTGGGAATGGTTGTCGAGAATGTTGACGCATTGATTGATCGGCTTGAATCAATCGGTGAGCGTCTCTCCGATCCGAATCGGGAGTCCATTCGAGACACGAAAGGAGCCTACTACTGGGAGCGGCCTCTTGGCCGAGAGGGGGGGCTGGCGTTTCTCTTTCCTGGAGAAGGGTCGCAATATCCCGGCATGCTTGCGGATCTCTGTATGCACTTCCCTGAAGTCCGGATTCCGTTCGATCGAATTGATCGGATGGCACACGATTCGGGCTCGATCGAACCGCCGAGCGGCCGACTCTTCCGCCAGGACCGCCAGGATGATGCAGGGCTCTGGGAAACCTCCACTGCCGTCCATATCGTGCTTGCCGCACAGTGGGCGATCTATCAACTCTTGCTTCGGCTCGGGTTACGACCTGATGCTCTGTGCGGACACAGTAGCGGAGAGTTCCCTGCGCTTGTGGCCGCGGGAGTCATTGCAGACGACGATCAACTCGAAGGACGATTTAACGATCTTGCATCGGTTTTCTCTGAGCTTGAGCGGTCTGGAGTGATTCCAGAGGCTCGAATGATCGGTGTGGCAACGCATCGAGAGCGCATCGAACGGATCGTGAAGGAAAATGCGATCCCAATGGCGATTGCCGTCGATAATTGCCCACATCAAGTGCTGCTTGTCGGTGCGCCACAGGTTGCTCGTACGATGGCAGATCGGTTGAAAGCCGAGGGGATCGGTTGTGAGGAGCTTCCCTTCACCAGGGCATATCATACCGAAGTCTTTTCCGCCGCTCTTGCGCCAATTCGAGCATTTTTTGAATCGATCCCCATGCGATCCCCCGAGGTGCCGGTTTATTCCTGTTGCGTTGCTGGTCGTTTTCCTGACTCGGTCCAGAAGGCTCGTCACCTTGCGATTGCTCAATGGACCAAACCCGTCGAGTTTCGCCAGACGGTCGAAACCATGTATGCCGATGGCCTTCGACTCTTTGTTGATGTCGGAGGGCGCGGAAATCTTGCGGCCTTTGTCGAGGATACGCTTCGCGGTCGTCCATCGTTCGCGGTGGCGGCGAATGTTCCGAGGCGATCCGGAATCACCCAGTTGAATCATCTGGTCGCGTCACTCTTTGCGCAAGGGGTCTCCATCGACCCGAAGGTCCTCACGTCGCGCCGGCGACCACAGCACGTTGATCTCGATCAGGAGGTCCAGACTCCGGCACCGAGGGTGGCGCTTCGCCTCGGCTTCCCTGAAATGCAACTTTCGGACGAGTTGGCTTCGGCGCTCCGTGGGCAACAGGAGCCGAAAGAGATCGAGCTACCCCTCTCAAATCTCTCGGATTTCTCAGATCTCTCGAATCGCCTTATGTTCGAGATGAGTGAGCCCACTCCGTTCTCGCATCAATCGGGTGACGTCGATGGGCATTTGTGTGACGATGACGCGATTCGGTCATACTTTCGCACAATGAACTCCTTTCTGGAAACTCAAAAACGCGTACTTTCCTGTGCTCTGAATTCTGAAATGTTGCCTCCGCTGCGGGGAGAGGTGGATCTGCTTGAGAACGGTGCGGTTCAGGTAGACCGTGCTGCACATCAGGCCGACGGGGATGAATCCCCACGAACCACGGAGCAGAACGAGAGGGGTGGTCTCCCCATAACGACGGCAAACGGTGTCCCCGTTTCCAGAAACGGGATAATCGAACCATCCGGAGAGCGTGCCGAGTGGGTCGAATGGCGCGTGCTCGATGCGATGAAGGATCCTGTGGCCGAGCATCATACGTTTGGAGGTCGGCGCATCTCGGCGGTCGATCCTGGGATGAAGGGACTGCCGGTCTTACCCTTCACCATCATGGCGGAAATGCTCGCTCACGCCGCAGCGAATCATGCTGGTAACGGCGTCCTGATTGGTTTGAGAGACGTTCGGGCTCGGCGCTGGATTCGCTATGAAGAGGTGCCGATCCGGCTTGAAATTCGAATTTCGAAAATCCCCAACACGCTCAATTCGTTTCATGCGGCCCTCTTTGATCGAGGACCTGTTGATGGGCCTGCTCGAGATCTTGATCGACCGGAAGTCGAGGCCCTTCTGGATTTTGGAGCACGACGATCTGATCCTCCTCCCCCTCGTCCGTTCGACCTGGGGGAACATGCCACCCCGACTCGATTCACGGCCGAGTCGATTTATTCGGAGCAATGGCTGTTTCACGGACCGGCGCTCCAGGCCGTCGTCGGGATAGGAGACGCTTCGAATCAAGGGATCGAAGGGGTCTTACGTGTACTCCCGCTCCGAGCCATTCAAGAAGATCCCACGGCACCACCTCCCTTGACGAACCCCATTGTCCTGGACGCGTTTACTCATTTGCTGGGCTGCTGGGGCCTTGATCAGCTGCCGGAAGGAGATGTGATCTTTCCTCTCCGGCTCGGCTCACTTCGCATTTTTGGTCATGATCCAGTCGAGGGAACCGACCTGGTTTGCCGAATCGCGGTCAAAGAGATCGATCGACTCCGGGTGATGGTTGATGCTGAGATCCTTCTGCCCGATGGGCGAGTCTGGATGCAGCTTGATGACTGGGAAGATTGGCGGTTCTACTGGCCGCCGCGCTATCGCGATGTCTTCCGCCAACCCGATCGTGAACTCCTCGGCGAGGCCCTCGAGTTACCTGAGTTGGGGTCCGACAGCGTTGCCGTCTGGCTGCAGCCACCCGAGGACATGGGCAAGCCCATCTGGCGAGACGTCCTGGAATATGTGCAGCTGTCTCCCGAGGAACGAGCGGGATGCCTCCAGCCGTCCGGACCCGAAGAGCGTCGGACCTTGCGACTCTGGGGACGGATCGCGGCGAAGGAGACTGTGCGTCGGCTCTGGCTCCGCGACGGACGCCCCCCAGAATACCCGGCGGATCTGACGATTGAGCCTGACAGTTATGGGCGGCCGTGGATTCGTTCGCGAAGAACGCCCGATCATGGCGACCTCCCGGCGCTTTCCATCGCTCACACTCAGGGAGTTGCCGTGGCCCTGGCAAACCGGTCGCCTCACGCGATCGTCGGCATCGATGTGGAGCGGGTTGTCCCCCGATCGGCGTCGTTCGAGGAGCTGGCCTTCACCGACCAGGAACGAAGGCTGCTCGACCAGATCGGTCGAGACGGCCGTTCGGCCTGGATCGCTCGGTTCTGGTGCGCGAAGGAAGCCGTGGGCAAGGTGACGGGGCGAGGAATGGTTGCCGGCCCCTCAAGTGCCGAGGTGGTGGCGGTAGATGCCCAAAACGGTTGGATCACCGTGCGTCTCAATACCGACCTGGCAGAGCTTCGACCGGACCTCGCAGACGAACCGTTCAGGGTCGGAACGGCAATTCGAGATAATTATGCCATCGCATGGTTTTCCAGGGCGGAGTGTCGCCGATGAATGAATCCGAGATCCTTGATGATCTGGCTCGTGTCCTCTCAGATTTCCAGGGACGAGAATACTCCGATCCCATTGGTTCCGAAACTCGGTTTTTCGCCGACCTCGGCCTCGCGTCGATCGACGCGGTGGTTCTCGGGGAAACACTCCAGGCACACTATGGCCGACCACTTCCGTTCGGAGAATTGATGGCCGAGCTTGGCCGACGCGAGAATCGCGATCTGTCGATGGGTGAACTTGCCGCGTTCCTGGCCCGATACCTCCACGATTGAGCGGAGTCCGATCCGATGCCACACCGAGCGGTCAATGGGCTCAGGCTTCACGTTCAGCAGGCCGGTGAAGGGCCTGATGTGATTCTGATTCACGGGGTCACGGGTGATCTTTCGATCTGGTTCCTTTGCCGGGCCATGCAGGCGCTTGCCGCCGATTATCGCGTCACCGCCTTTGACCTGAGAGGGCATGGCTACAGCGAGGTCACACCCTCGGGGTACACATCGGCCGATCATGCGGCCGATGTCCTCGCGCTGATGGATGAGATCGGGGCCGATCGTGCCCGGATCGTGGGGCATAGCTTCGGAGCGGTCATCGCCGCCCATACGGCCGTACTTGCGCCAGATCGAGTGGAGGCCGTGGTCCTGTCCGACCCGTATTTTCCGGCTCTGCGTCATCTGGAAGACGTGAGCCGCTGGGGCCACTGGCAAAATTTTCGTCGCGAGGCGGAAGATGCGGGAGTCATTCTTTCTGATGAACATTGGTACGATCTCGGTCAATTTTTTGATCAAGTTTTGCATTTGAGTGACGATGACATGCTGAAGTTCCGTCGGGCTGTCGGCTTGCCAGGAACGGAACGTTTGCTTCGCCTTTGTCAAACGACCTGTGGCGAGGATACGAAGGTGGAGGCAGGATTGACCGTTGACCGGATCGGTTCGATTCATGTTCCGGTGCTCGCGCTGTATGGGGAAGCCTCTCCGTTTCTGGCAACGGCCGATTATCTGGTGGAGCACTTACCCGACTGTCGGCGGGCTCTCGTACCCGGCGCGCGGCATCGGGCACCGGAAGAGAACCCCGAGGCGTTTCTGGCGGCCTTGACGAGCTTTCTGGAGTCGGTCGATTCCGCCCGGGCGATGGGAGACGCTCAATGAGCCATCGCCTGGCCGAGACGATCTATCTCACGGGAGCGGGCCGAGGAATCGGCCGAGCGACGGCGTTGGCACTTGCTGCGCGGGGATATCGTCTGGGTTTGATCGATCGGGACGCAGAAGGTCTCCGAGAGGTGGCCGAGCGGCTCGATTCGTCCGGGTGCCATCATGCGGTTCGATGTGCCGACGTCACTGATTTGGCTTCGGTCCGCGCGGCAACGGCGGAACTCGATTCCAAAGTTGGGCCGCCCGACGTGCTGGTCGCCTGCGCGGGCGTTGGGGGGCTGACCTTACTGCCCGACCTTCAGCCCGAGGCTTTGCGGACCATGCTGGATGTCAACGTGGTGGGGGTTGCTCATGCAATTGACGCGGTTCTTCCTGGTATGATCGCACGAAAACGTGGGCATTTGGTCGGAATTTCCAGCGTTGCCGGCTACCGCGGTATGCCCTGGATGGCGGCATACTCGGCTTCGAAAGCTGCGCTGACGACCTATCTTGAAGGACTCCGGCCTGCCTTGAAACGTCGAGGAGTGACCATCACCACGGTCTATCCAGGCTTCGTCCGCACGGCGATGACAGAGGGAACACCGTTTCGCCGCCCGATCCGGATGATGGAGCCTGAGCAGGCGGCAGCCTATCTCGTTCGGGCGATCGAACGGAGGCCTCGTGATGCGGTGTTCCCGTTCGGGACCGCGCTGGGCATGGGGTTCCTTCGACGAATGCCCGGTCGGGTTTACGACTGGATGATGGATCGTGCTGGTCCCGAAGCGTTGACGGTTGAGTTCTGAGCCGATCAAGACTCTCGGAAGCGAGTGCTGTTTCATGTTGCATGCGTCTCCGCCATCCTCCAACTCGGTGTCGAGCCTGGCGGGATTGCTGCGCTGTCTTGAGTGTCGATCGCCGCTCAACAGTCGGGAATCCTGCCCGACGTGTGGGCGTTCGTTTCCGGAACGGGAAGGGCTGATCGAGGCCATTGGACCACTGTCGGGACGAAATGCGATTACGGAAGCCTTTTACGGAGGGCAAGGCTGGCAACGATTTCGCCCGTGGGAACGGGCTTTCCTCGGTTTGCAAGGGGGAAACCATCGGGCCCGTAAACCGATCATTGCGCACCTGCCGCATGATGCCTCGATTCGCCTTCTGGAGGTCGGAATCGGCGACGGCGACAACCTGAAATTGCTTCCGAACACCTGGGAGGTCCTGGGGGTCGATCATACGAAGTCCCGGCTGGAGGCCTGCCTCCGAAGGTTCCCGAACATGTCGGGTCGACTCGTCCTGGCCGAGGCCGAGGCATTGCCGATCGTCGATGCAAGCGTTGATGCGACTCTTTGCGTGGGAGGCTTTACCATGTTCAGCGACCATGCCGCCGCGCTCCGAGAAATGCGCCGAGTGACCAAACCTGGTGGGCCGGTGGTGGTGGCCGACGAGGTCCCCTGGCTCTGCCGGTTTGGCATTGGGCACCTGATCGGGATTCCTCGAATCGATGCGGCGTGGCTTCGGTGGCTCGGGCTGGAGGATGCCTTTATCGACATGGTTTTTTCGCTTCCTCAGGACCTTGGCTCAATCGCCGAGGCCGCGCTTCCGGGAGTCGAACGGCATCGGATCTGGGGTGGCCTGGGGTACTGCTTTGTTCATCGAGGGTGACGATCGGCCCGGCGTGATCGGCTTTGACGAGGGGGGGGAGAGAGTGATGTCGACCGTGGTTTCCAGTCCAAAAACCGATTGGCATGCGCACGTGTGGCGATGCGTTTCCTGTGGGGCCGACGCCACCGATCCCGGAGACGGTGGCCCGATCGTCTGCCCCTCCTGTGGACATCAGTATCCGATCCGAGACGGGATCGTGGTGGTCAGGGAATCGGTCACGGCCAATAACGAGGTCGCTCAGTCGTTTTACAACAGTCCACTCTGGCCCAAGTTCCGCTTCTGGGAGTGGTTCACGTTTATCAATCTTGGTGGGGAACGACGGGCGCGTTCTCGCGTGTTGAAGCACTTGCCTCAGGGAGAGAATCTCAAACTTCTCGATATTGCGATCGGAGACGGTGTCTATCTCCCCTGGCTCCCCGAAAGCTGGTCGGTTGTCGGAGTCGACGTCTCGGACGTCCAGCTTGACGCTTGCCTGAAGAAGAACGCGGTCGGACGCGATGTCACCCTCGTTTTGGGAGAAGCCGAGGATCTGCCTGTCCGGGACAATCAGTTTGACGCCGCGTTAAGCATCGGGGCGTTCAACTATTTTAACGATCCCGAACAGGCCCTCCGGGAAATGGTTCGGGCCGTGAAGCCGGGGGGCTTGATCGTCGTTTCCGACGAGGTGCCCGACCTGACCGATTATCTTCCGTTCCGCAAGATCGGTCTGGCGGGCGTGGAGCGTTGGTTGGTTTCTCGTTTCATGAACCTCGGAGATGAATTCACCGAGATGGTCGAGCGGCACCGGGAACTCGACGTCGAGGCGATTGCCCGCCGCGTCCTGACCGATTGTCAGTTCGAGCGCATCTGGCGAGGGGTTGGTTATGTGTTCGTCGGTCGTGCGCCCGAATGATTCGGGGAACGAGGCCATCCGACATCGTGGTGTGAGGGCTCGTCGATGGGATACTTGCGGTTGATTGTCCGCAACTTGCGAGGCCGCCCGGCCCGGACGGTCTTGACGGTCCTCGGCCTGGCGGTCGCGGTTTCGGCGGTGATGCTGCTGACGGGCATTTCGTGGGGGTTTGAGCAGTCGTTCCTGGCGATTTATCGAGCGCGAGAAATCGACCTGATCGTCGTCCGCGCCGGGATCAGCGATCAACTTTCGAGCAACCTGGACCAGACACTGCAGCAGGAGATCCGCAAGATCCCCGGCGTGGCCTCGGTGGCTCCCTCGCTTATGGACGCTGTCTCCTTCGAAGAGGCGAATCTCGTCAGCGTCCTGGCCAACGGCTGGGAGCCGGGCGGATTACTGATCGAGGGTCTGAGGATTCTCGAAGGGCGGCCGCTCGATCCGTCCGATGGTCGGCAGGTTCTCCTCGGTCGGGTCCTGGCCTTGAACCTGAGCAAAGGCGTGGGAGACTCGGTCGACATCGCCGGAGAAACGTTTCAGGTGATCGGGATTTACGAAAGCGATAGTTTGTTCGAGTCGGGTGGTCTGGTCATGCCCTTGCCCGAGCTTCAGCGCATGATGGGGCGTGAAGGCCAGGTGACGGGGTTTGTCATTGTGGCCGACCCCAAGACCGACCCACGTGCCCTGGGCCGTGAGGTCGAGCGCCGGGTGCCTGGCGTGGCGGCGATCCCGGCCCGAGACTACGTGCAGGGGAATCTACAACTCCGGCTTGCCCGAGCGATGGCCAGCGCCACGACCATCATCGCCCTGGTGCTCGGGTCGATTGGCCTGTTGAACACGATGGCGATGGCCGTCACCGAGCGCACGGGAGAGATCGGCCTTTTGCGGGCCCTGGGCTGGCGACGGAGCCGGATCATTCTGCTCCTGATGGGAGAAGCGGCGGGGCTTGGCCTGCTCGGGGTGATGGGGGGAACCGTCCTTGCGATTGCGGGAGCCAGGGCCCTGGTGCTTTCGCCCACGTCCCGGGGCTTCATCGAGCCGAACCTGTCGCCAATGATCCTGGGGATCGGCGTGGCGCTCGGCATCGGATTGACCTTGCTCGGCGGCCTCTATCCGGCTGTCCGGGCTTCTCGGCTGGAACCGACCGAGGCGCTTCGCCATGACTGAGCACGATTCGAACGGCCAGACTGTCCCCCCCTTGCTCCGGGGCGATTCCTTGGTCAAGACCTACCCCGATGGTGACGTCCAGGCGCTTCGAGGGGTCTCGGTTGCGGTGGGATCGGGAGAGTTCGTGGCGATCACCGGGCCTTCGGGATGCGGCAAGAGCACCTTGCTGCATGTGCTTGGTGGGCTCGATCGGCCAACTTCGGGCACGGTCTATTACAAGGGGACCCCTCTTTCGGGGATCGACCTCGATCGGTATCGGGCGTGCGAGGTCGGCTTCGTCTTCCAGGCGTTTCATCTGATCTCGACCCTAACGGCCCTGGAAAACGTGCAGGTGCCCATGTTCCCTGGGGGCCGCCCCCGCTCCCAGCGCCCCGAAGTGGCTCGCAAGCTCCTGGACGAGGTGGGCTTGCCGCATCGGATGGGGCATCTGCCCCGAAGTCTTTCCATCGGAGAACGGCAACGGGTGGCGATCGCCCGAGCCCTGGCGAACGAGCCCGCTCTCCTCCTGGCCGACGAGCCGACCGGGAACCTCGACTCACGATCTCAGCAAGAAATCCTCGACCTGCTGGCAAGACTCCGGGCCGAGCGGTCGATTACCCTCCTGATCGTGACGCATAGTCCCGAGGTCGCCGCCGCGGCCGATCGTGAAGTTCGGATGAGAGACGGACAGATCGTCGAATCCTGATCGGATGGCCGATTCCGGTCACGCGAGACGAGCCGGTTCCCCCCCCTTCGAAGAAGTTCGTCGGGAACGTGTCGCCGGCGCTCGTCTGATTGCGAGTGACGAGGAAGACACCTTCAAGGAACTGCGTTCGTTCTGAGCGCCTGGCGTCGTAATTTTTTCAATGAGGGGCTTTTTGAACGGTGCGATCGAACAAATTCTTCGCACCGACGTAAAAAGCTCCAAAAGATTCACCCGTGCCGAGCGTATACACTGAGGGTGATCGACCTCAGCCGTTTCGAAACGCGTCTGAGAACCTGACGGCCCGTTGGAGTGTCTCTTGTTTCGAGCCAAGCGGCTTGCCCCATGTCGGGTGGTGTCGGCAAGGCTGAATCGTGTGAAGGACTGTTCCCATGCCAAAACAATCTTCTTTCAAAAACGAGGCTGATGCCCCCGCAGCCGCATTACGGAAGCTCGCTTCCCAGGCGTATCGGGTCTTGCGAGACGAGGCACCGCAAGACCGGTGCGAAGTCCTGTCCTTGCTCGACCAGATCGGCGAGGTCCGGCAGGTGTTCGAGTCCGAAGCCAACGCTCAGCTGCTCCACTGGTTCGACCAACTGGAAGTCCAGGTGGGCGGCTTGCTTGACGACAGCGATTCGGACGTGATGTATCCCTCGGCCGATCCCTCGCACTGTCATGGGGTTGGCGTCGCCTGACGCCCGGAGTCGGTGCCGATTCGATCGGCCTGACTCCGAAGCCCTTGCCACTGCGACAGCCCTGCCTTTGCCTTGCCTTGCCTTGCTCGTTTGCCTCGCCTTGCTCGCCCGCCTCAAGCTCCTTCCTCTCGGGTCGAACACGCCGGACACAATCCTTTGGACGGGTCGTTTTGAGTGGACCTGCGACCTCGGACCGCGCTCGGGAAGCAAGTGCGGTCCTCGGGGCCTTTCCCGTTGGCACATGCGATGCGGGATTGAGCGCTGGATCGGCTGAGTTGCTCGCCCCGGCCCTCGTCCGCGTGTCAGGGAGCCGGGCGCGTTTGCTCGGCGAGGAAGGCCAGCAGGTCGGCGGCTTGCTGAGGGGTGAGCGGGGCCAGCAGTCCCTCGGGCATCAGCGACTGTGGGACCGCGTTCAGCGCCTCCACCTCGGCGGCATCGACCCGAACCGTCTTGCCCTGGGCATCTTTCAACACCACGCCGAGGCGGGTGTTCTCGACGAGCATGCCCGTCTGCAGCAACCCGGCGGTCGTTTCTAGCAGGTAACTGACATAGGGCGGGTCGATCGTCACGGAGGGTTGCACGATGTGGTGCAACAGTTCCGGACGCGAATACTTGGCGCCGATGCCATCGAGATCGGGGCCGACCACTGTGCCCTCGCCGCCGATCCGGTGGCAGGTTCGGCACTGGGCGACGTTTCCTTCGACGAACAGGAGACGGCCGCGATCGGCGTCGCCGGTCAGGGCCAGCAGGGCGTTCGTATCGAACGACTCCCCGAGCCGCTCCAATCGCTCCGAGGCGGGGATGAACCGCTCGAACAGGTCGCGGACCTCGGCCGAGGGGGAATGATGGGCCATCGCCACCAGTTCCTCGACGACCGGAGGAGCGATCGCTCCCTCGTCAATCCGCCGAAGCAGTGCCAGGGCTCCGCGAATGCTCCCGGTGGCTTGCTCGAAGGCGGCGGCTCGGGCCTCGGGGTTGGTTCCTTCGGCCTGGCCAAGGATGGCGATGGCCTCGGTCACCTCGGCGGAAAGGGTGCGGAAGGGATCGGCGGGAGCGTTGACCTGGCCCTCGTCGTTCAGGCCGGCGATCCAGCGGTGCATCAGGTCGAGTGCCTGGACGTCCACCTCCGACGACCCAACACGGGGCATCCGCCCCGCTCCCAGCTTGGCCATGCGGAACAGCACGATCGACCCGAACGGGTC
This sequence comes from Tautonia marina, assembly GCF_009177065.1. Lineage (NCBI taxonomy): Bacteria > Pseudomonadati > Planctomycetota > Planctomycetia > Isosphaerales > Isosphaeraceae > Tautonia > Tautonia marina. The sequence continues at coordinate 107,448 of NZ_WEZF01000008.1, read as the reverse complement.
GCCCGGCGCCAGAATTCGGGCGTCGTCGAGGCCGAAGGTCCCCTGCACCGGCGTCATCCCGAGCAGCCCCGTCTCTGCAAGCGAACGATCGAAGACCAGATTCAGATTGGCCGATCCCCCGGCTCCGAAGCGGTGGCAATGGGCGCAATTGACCTGAAGGTACGAGCGCGCCCGAGTGTCGAGGTCATGCGTCTCGTCGTACGGGTTGGCCAGTCTCGGGAGTGCTTCGGGAGGTTCGGGGAGCGGTTCGTGAAACAGGCCAAGCTGTTCGAACGCGCGAAGCTGCTCCCTGGTCTGGCCCTCGTCGGAACCGATCGTGTTCAGTTGCAGCGTGTTGGCCGTCAAGGGGGTGGCCGATTGTCGACCGAACAGAAGCCCCTCGCCAGCCCAGGGATTATGGCAGAGCAGGCATTCCGACCTCGGGGCGATCCGGTGGGTGATCGTCCGGGAGTCGTCGAGCGGGATCGCCACCGTTGCCCCCTCGGGCTCGACAAGGGTGGCATCGGTCTGTTCCGCGTTCCATTGGTAGGAATAGGCCCGCCAGCGCCCCTCTTCGAGGTGAAGCACCTGGGTTTCCAGGCGCCTTGCCGGGGCTTTGGCGAGTCCAGAGTCCGTCTCCCCGTCGAACAGGACCGTCCGGGCGAAGACCGAGCCGTCGGGATACGCCCACAGGCCGTCTCGGGTCCAGGAGATGCGGTCGAGGTTGGGAACGGCCATCAGGCGGTCGGCGTCGAGCCCATCGCTCCAGCCTGGGGCATTGATCCGGTAGCGAAGCACGCCGGGGGCCGGTTCCAGATCGGCGACCGAGGTAAACAGCCCGGTGTCGCTCAATCGCCGGGGGAATTGCACGTTCGGCGCGGTGGCGTCGGGGTTCGGGACGAGGCGGTAGATGCGGTTCGTCTGCTCGTAATCGAGCAGGTAAAGCTCCCCCGATCGGTCCTCGCCGAAGGCAACAAGCCGCAACGGTGTCTCGGCCAGGACCTCGTGCCAGGTCACGACCCCGCCATCGACGCGAAGACCCCAGAGGGTGCCGGTCTGGAAGTCGCCGTAGATGTACGCCCCCCGAAGCTTGGCCAGGCGATCCCCTCGGTAAACAAATCCGCCGGTGACCGACGCCGCCTCGGAGTGCGGGTGATCGACGACCGGAGGAGAGATCGGGGTCGGGCCTCTCGGCGCGTCGGGCAGCACGGCCTGACGGCCTTCCATCACGCTCCAGCCATAGTTGCCCCCCCGCTCGATCCGGTGGACCAGTTCCCACAGTTCCCAGCCCACGTCACCGAGCCAGAGGTCGCCCCCCTCGCGGTCAAAACTCATCCGCCAGGGATTCCGGAAGCCATAGGCCCAGATCTCCGGCCGGGCGCCGGGCAGGTCCACGAACGGATTGTCCGGAGGGATCCGATAGGCGAGCCCCGGGTCCTGAGCATCCACGTCAATCCGCAAGACTTTTGACAGCAGGGTTGTCATGTCCTGCCCCGCCTGGAACGGATCGGGAGGACTCGGCGCCGCCCCGTCTCCGCTGGAGATGTACAGGTAACCGTCGACCGGGCTGAACTTCAGCGAGCCGCCGTTGTGGCCTCCCGAATACCAGGTGATGAGAATGCGCTCACTCGTCGGATCGATGCGAAAGGGATCGTTTGGGTTGACCCGGAACTCGGAGACGCGGGTGCCGTCCTCCTCACCGTGGCCGATTGTGTAGCAGACGAACAGGCGGCCGTTCTGTTCGAACTTCGGGTGAAAAGCCAGGCCGTAGAGGTTCGTGAACCTCGGATGACGTGGTTTCAGATCGAACATCAAGGCAGTTTCGACCGCCTTCGCCGGGTCGTCCGGGAAGGTCAGGATCTTGCCTCCCAGCTCTGCGATGGCCAGGCGATCGGTCCCCGGCACGACGACCAGCTCGACCGGCCGATCGAAGACCAGGTGCGGAAAGGCCACATCCACCACGTACGGTCGCGGGGGATCGGGCGACCCGACCATGCGGGAGGTCGTCCACGGAACCCGGTCTCCGGGAGGCTCGTCGATCGGAGCCGTCCGAGGGGCGTTCTCGATCTTGCCGGCAGGTTCGTTTTGAGCTTGAGGCGCGTCCCCCGCTCCGAGCAAACCGAGCGCAAACCAGAGGGGGACGATTCCAATCGGCCAGGTCCATCGTCGCATGGGGCTGGTCTCGCTCGGCCTCTGGATTCCCGGTGTCTCGGGAACGATCGACGACCGATTGGGAGGATGATGATCGGGGCGAGGACAGGCCCTCAATCGTACGAGGCGGCGCCCACCGCGTCGAGGCGGTGCAACCCGAAGCCCTTCATCTTGTTCGGGCGTCCCTTTCCCTGCCCGATCAGGGCAAGAGATACCCTTCGGCCAGGGATCGAAACGCCCGGACCTGATCGGCCTGCCAGGTTTCGTCGTGGCCGAGTTCCTCGGCCAGCACGGCGGCGACCTTCGGGGCGGCGTCGAGACTCGCTCGGGCGTCGAGCAGCAGGCAGCGGGATCGGCGGGCGAGCACGTCCTCGACCTTCCTGGCCATCTCGAAGCGGGCCGCCCAGGCCACCTCGCCGAGTCGGGTCGAAAGGCTCGGGTGAAAGGGCTTGTCCCAACCGGGTTTCGAGCGGAGCAAGGCCCGCAGTTCGGGGGCATCCGAACCGTACTCACCCAGCGAGTCCTCGGCCGGTGCGTCTGTCGCCCCTCGGAGCCGGAGCGAGGCCGTCTTGCACGGCCGATCCGGCAACTTGCCGACCTTCGCGGCCCGATCGACTGCGTTCGACGCCATCACGCGGTAGGTCGTCCACTTGCCGCCGGTGATCGTCACCAGCCCTGATTCGGAGACCAGCACCGAGTGTTCCCGGGAGAGCTTGGCCGTCGATTTGACCCCGGCGTGATCGATCAAAGGCCGAAGTCCGGCGAAGACACTCCGTACCTCCTCCCGCTCGGGAGGCTTCGCCAGGTAGCGCCCGGCGTGATCGAGCATGTAGGCCACTTCCTCGGCCGAGGGTTTCGGCTCGATCGGCAATCCCTCGACCGGCGTGTCGGTCGTGCCGAGGATTACCCGGTCGAGCCACGGAATCAGGAACAAGACCCGCCCGTCGTCGGTCTTCGGCACCATCACGGCGGTTGTTCCCGGCAAGACCGAGCGGTCCAGCACCAGGTGAGACCCTCGGCTCGCCCGGATCATCGGTCGGGCGTCGGGCTGGTCGAGGTGTCGGATTGTGTCGGCGAAGACCCCTCCGGCATTGACGACCACCCGAGCCGCGATGCGCAAGATCTCGCCGGTTTCCTCGTCCCGCGCCTCGACCCCCGCGACCCGACCGTGTTCGTGAACGATCTTCGTCACGGGAGCCCAGTTCAGGGCGATCCCCCCCTGATCAAGAACCGTCCGCATCAGGGCGATGGCCAGGCGGGCGTCGTCGAACTGACCGTCGTAGTAGAGAATCCCTCCGCGAAGGCCCTGGGTCCGCAACGAGGGGACGCGCTCCTTCGCCTCGCTCGCGCCGACCCACCGCGATCGGCCGAAACTCCGACTCCCGGCGAGCAGGTCGTAAAGCGTCAATCCGGTGCCATACTGCAAGAGGTCGAACCGGGAATAGGTCGGCACCAGGAACGGACTGGCGAAGACCAGGTGCGGGGCATTCTCGCGCAACCGTCCTCGCTCGCGGAGCGCCTCGCGGACGAGCCCCACCTGACCACCGGCCAGGTATCGGACCCCGCCGTGAACGAGTTTCGTGCTCCGGCTGGAGGTGCCCTGCGCGAAGTCTCTGGCTTCCAGAAGCAGGGTTTTGTAGCCGCGAGACGCGGCATCGAGGGCCGTTCCGAGGCCGGTCGAGCCCCCTCCCACGACGACCAGATCCCAGGTCGAGCCGTCTCGGATCGCGTCGAGCATCTGGCGGCGCATAAGGTTGCTCCTCAAGGTCCTGGAAGGCTCGGCCCTCGTCGGGCGAGCTTTCGGATCAAGGGGTTCGATTCCCCGAGTGTGCCCCGTTCCGCGGGCCGCGGCCACCGACTCCTCCCCGAACGGCGGTCAGTGCCGCCGCGGCCCGGGCCTCCTCGCGGTCGATCCGGCGGATCATGGCCGAGATGCCCAGGTCGGCCAGCCCCGGAACAATCCGGAAGAAGGCCCCCATCAGGCGAACCGGCCAGACGACCCGACGACGTAGCGCCAGCCGGGGGCAAGGCTGATCGAGCAATCGGGCGATCCGCCGCGCCGCCTCCTCGACCGGTGCCGAGAGAATCGCGGGGGGCCGATCCCTCATGGCGTTGTAGACGGTTCCGGGAGGCGCGTGATCGACCTGGCTGCCCGCTTCTTCTCCCAGCCGGCCGACCGCGTCGAAGAATTCGGTCTCGACCGGACCCAGCTCGACCAGGCAGACCCGAACTCCCTGCACCGCCAGCTCGCGCCGGAGCGCATCGGACCAGTAGGCCAGCCCTGCCTTGGTCGCCCCGTACGCCCCGAGCATCGGGTTGGGAATTTGCACAATGGCTGAGCCAATGGAGATGACCACCCCTTTGGATGCGATCAGGTGCGGCAAGGCCAGCCTCGTGAGCATCACGGGAGCGATAAAGTTCACCTCAAGCTGGGTCCGAAGGTTCGCCGGATCGGAGCGGCCGAAGTAGTGGGGCAGGCCGATGCCTGCGTTGTTGATCAGCGCGTCGAGGCGTCCGAAGTACTCAGTGGTTTGTGCGACGATCCGACCAGGAGCGTCGGGATCGGCCAGGTCGTCGGTGATCGCCAGGGCCGATCCTCCCCGGTCCTGAACGTCCCGAGCCACCTGCTCCAGCCGATCCGCCCTGCGGGCGACCAGAGCGAGTCGATGCCCTCCCCTGCCCAGCTCCCGAGCCATCGCGGCGCCGAGCCCCGACGAGGCCCCGGTGATCAAGATCGTCCTGGGCCTGTTGGTTGCCGTCATCCTTGACTCCTTGCCAATTGCCTGGCCTGGACCCGACACCGTGCATCATGACTCGACCCGCCCTCGATGGCCGATCGCCGCCGGTCACTGCCGCCTCAGCGAAGCCCGGAAAGCAAGCGTCCCAGGTCTCGCGCCAGGGCATCCACAAGCAAGGGGAGATAGACCCGCCTGCGCAAGTGATAATCGGCTTCCAGGCAGCGTTCGACCAGCAAGTAAACATCCTCGGGTTCGAGCCGATCGGCCAGAGCGGCGGCGGCTCGACGGTCGGACGGGTCGGGGGCCGGCGGATCGAGCCCGGCCCCTTGCCAGAGCACGACCCGGAAAAACCGGGCCAGCTCGCCGAAGATCGCGGCCGCTCGGGTCCGCTGGACGAGGCTCTCCTTCCCCGCGTCCTTGATGAACTCCTCCAGCCGTCGGGCGAGGTCGGGCGCATCAAGCGGCCTGGCGTCGGCCAGCTCGTCGACCAGGCGTCGGCGGAAGCTCGTCAACTCGGGGTCGGCCAGGCTGAGGGCTCGGGAGACACTCCCCTCCCCCAACCGGGCGAGCCGGTCGGCCTCGCTCGGGTCGGCCTCGGGGTCGCGATCGCGGAGGATCGCCGCCAGCTCCGCCTCGGGCAAGGGATCGAACCGCACGACCCGGCAGCGCGAGAGGATCGTATCAAGCTGCAACTCAGACGACGTACCGATCAGGATCAGGACCGCGCCGTCGGGAGGCTCCTCCAGGGTCTTCAGGAAGGCATTGGCCGCTTCTTCGTTGAAGTGGTCGGCGTCGTCGACGATGGCGACCTTGCGGGTGCCTCGCATGGGCTTGAGGCTCAGGTCATGGCAGAGGTCTCGGATGACGGCGATCGGCAGCTCATGCTTGTCCTCGGGGCGGCCGACCTCGTGCAGGTCGGGGTGATCTCCCGAGACGACCTGACGGCACGATGCGCACTCGCCGCAAGGGTCGAGCAACCCCTCGGCCTGTCGCTCGCAGAACAGGGCCTGCGCCAGGCGTCGGGCGAACGTCCGCTTGCCGATCCCCTCCGGCCCGACGAACAGCAGCGCATGCGGGAATCGCCCACTGGAGGCCGCCCTGCGCAGGTCGTCCACCACCCGATCATGACCGCGGACCGATCCCCAGGACACGCAGCACCTCTCCTTCGATCCGGCCGGCGACCTCGTCCGGTGTCCTCGCCCCGTCGATCACGACGATCGGCGCGGGATACGATCGGGCCGCCTCAAGAAATCCGTTGCGAACGCGGGAGCGATAGCCGTCCCCTCGGTCCTCGATCCGGTCCCTCGGCCCTCCGGTCCGGGAGCGAGCCACCGCCTCGGGCACGTCGATCAGGAGGGTCAGGTCGGGCATCACCCCGCCGATGGCCGCCCGGCCGACACTCCAGAGCTCCCCGACCTCCAGGCCCCCCGCATGGCCCTGGTAAACCACGTTGCTGAGCAGGTAGCGATCCGACACGACCACCCGCCCCGCCTCCAGATTCGGGCGAATAACCTGATCGACCATCTGAGCTCTACTGGCCATGTAAAGCAGCATCTCGGCCCGCATGCCCATCGGAACGCTGTCCCGATCGAGCAGGAGGCTCCGGAGCCGGTCGCCGAGCGGCGTGCCGCCGGGATCGCGGCACGAGACGACGGAAAGGCCGAGCCCTTGCAGGGTTTCGACCAGCCGAGCGGCCTGGGTCGACTTCCCCGCGCCGTCGGGGCCTTCGAGGCAGAGGAACATCCCCTTCGCATCGCGGCCGGGGCCGGCAACCGTCAGCGGATCGGGTTGGGCGGGCGTGTTCATGCGGAATTCAAGCTCGCGGCGACCGGGCTGAGGGAGACGAGGTGAAACCGAGGGATCACAGGCCGGGCCATTACCGTCCCGGCCCTCGAACCGGCTCGCCGGTCAGCCACTCGTGGGCGTCGGCAAAGAGCTGACGGATCTTTGCGTGGTAGAGATACCGGGAAATCTCCTCGAAGGTCCCCCAGTGGTGCCAGTGGCCGAACGGGTCGGCCGTATGCTCGGCCGAACAGGCGAGGGTCGAGGCGTCGTGCACCTCGACCATGTAATACACGACCGTCTTGAGAACCTTGCGCCCCTGGCGAAGATAGGTGTACGAGAGGCTCCGTTCGAACCCCTGGCGGAAGCTCCAGTCGGTCAGCGAGGTTTCTTCCTGGAACTCGCGCGCGGCGGTTTGCGTGGTGGTTTCCCCGGGGTCCATGCCCCCTTTGGGAAACTCCCAGCGTGCTCTCGGGTTACGGACGGTGGCCGAGTGGAGCACCAGATAGCGCGGGGTTCCGTCCTCGGCGATCCGGAACGGAATGACGCCGGCGGATCGCTCGAAGAAGGGACTCATGGTCAACGGGATCCGGTCTCATCCGACGGCGGCGCGTCGGGATCAGGGCCGTCATCGCCCACGGCAAGCAGTCCCAGGACCATCCCCGGCCAGACCCGATCGTCTTCATAGCCACGGATCTCGGCCAGGCGGCCGGAGCACGGCGCGGGAACATCAAAGGTGGCCGGGCCAACCAGCACTTCGACCAGCCGGTCCCCTTCCCAGACCTCGGCTCCCCGAGCCGCGAACCAGTGGCTAATAATGATCGGCTCGTCCGGGGCGGTCCCCAGATTGGGCAGGACGACTGCCTCCAGGCGCATTGACGAACCCTGACTGACGGTCTAGACAATTCCGCGAGCCGGGCGGCGACAGCATCGCTCTCCCGGTTCGCGACAGATTCTCTGACTGTACCACCGCCGGGGTCGCCTTGCTAGACATCTATGCCGATCGCCCGATCCGCCCTCCGAGTCGGATCGGCCGTTGACGCTGTTCCGGCAGCCCGATTAAAGTCCTGTTCAACCTCCCGCGTTCTGGACCCGAACCGATCAACCCCCAGGATCGAGACGGCCCCGGTGCTTCCGCTCCCGACCATCCTTCGTGTCCCGGTTCTTCGCTCTCGTACGGCTTCAAAATGCCTGACTTGCTCGAAAATGGTCCGAAAATTGCGAGGGTTTTTCCACCTGTTCGAGTCGATTCTCCGAGGCAGTGTCCCGAGGCCCGTCATGGGGGCACCGGGTGGGGCATGGCGCCCCCGTCGTCTCTCCGCCGAGGCCCAGGCTTCCATCGACCTGAGGTCCGCTCGAACACCCTCTCCGGTCTTCCCAACCCGAGAGGTGGGTTCGAGCCTCCAGTCGCGGTCTCGGACGCGATTTCAAGATCGAGCGTTTGAGGTATGGCCTTGGATCCGGACGCGTCCACTCTTGAAGCGCTGCAAGCAGCCCTCGACGCCGCCAACCAGCGGGCCGATCAGGCCGAGCAGGCCCTGGAAGCCCTCTACAGCGGGGCGGCCGACGCCATCATCATCCCGGGGGGAGGGACTCCCCAGGTCTTCATCCGCGATGGGGCCGATCGGTCGTACCGGGAGATCCTTGAGTTGATGGCCCAGGGCGTGGCGGTCTGCGATCTGCAGGGGCGAATTCTCCGCGCCAATCAAGCCCTGCTCGACCTGCTCGGCGAGCCGACCGACCGGCTCCTTGGTCAACGCCTGACCGACTTTCTTGAGATCGATTCCGTCAGCGATCTCGATGCGCTCATCGCCTCCGCTCGAGGCGGAACCGACCAGGCCGAGCAAGGAAACTTGCGGCTCAAGCAGCGTGGTCGCCCGCCGCTGCCTGTCCACCTCGGCGTCAGCCGTCTGACCGTTGACGATCTGGACGTGATCGTTGTGACCATGACCGATATGTCTCGTCATCAGCGCGACGAGGAGTTGCTGGCCTCCGAGCGTCTGGCCCGATCGATCATTGACCAGGCGGTCGATGCGATTATCGTTTGCGATCCGGCCGGGCTCGTCCTGCGAGCCAGCCGAGAGGCTCACCGCCTCTGTGGCGGTAATCCCTTGCGACAGCGGTTCGACGAAGCCTTCCCCTTGCAGCAGGCCGCGCCGGGTGATGTCGGCGTCTCTCCTGCTGAAGGGACCGATCCCGCTCACGGCTTGCCCCTCTCGATCAACGAGATTTTCGGCGACGTGCCGATCCGAAACCTTGAGGTCACGCTCCGCTGCGGCGATTCCCCCTCGGTTCTTTTGCTCAATTCCGGACCGATCCGCGACGAGGTTGGTCGTCGATTGGCCACGATCGTCACCCTGACCGACGTGACCCCCTTGAAGCAGGCCGAGGCCCGGCTGCTCGATGCCGACCGCCGCAAGGACGAATTCCTCGCCATGCTCGCCCACGAGCTGCGCAACCCGCTCGCGGCGATGGCCTATGGCGTCGCCTTGCTCCACAACAGCGCTCGCCAGGAGCCTCGGGACGAGGACGACGTCCTCCCGATCCTCGAACGCCAGGTCGCCCACATGCGATGGCTCGTCGATGACCTGCTCGACGTGGCCCGGGTCGAACGCGGCCGGATCGTCTTGCGAAGCCGGTCGATCGACCTGGCTCAGGTGGCCGAACAGGCCGTCCGGGTCGTTCAGCCGAGCATCTCCGAGCTTCAGCATCGGCTGGAGCTGACCATCAGCCCCCGGCCCCTCTGGGTCCAGGCCGACCCGATCCGCCTGGAGCAGGTGCTGGTCAACTTGCTGACCAACGCCGCCAAGTATACCCCCTCGGGCGGCCGGATCGTTCTGAACGGAAGGCCCGACCCTGAGCATCCCGGCCAGGTCCGCATCGATGTAATCGACAACGGCGTCGGCCTCGACGCCGAGATGCGAGAGCGGGTCTTCGACCTGTTCGCCCAGGCCGACCGCTCGCTCGACCGCCAGCAAGGCGGGCTCGGCATCGGCCTGACGCTCGTGCGTCGGCTCGTCGAACTGCACTCCGGAACCGTCGAGGTCGCCAGCGAAGGCCCCGGCCAGGGCAGTACCTTCACCGTCCGATTGCCCGCCGCCGAGGCTCCCGAGCCGGTCGAATCGGCCCCCTTGCCGATCGACGCCGACCAGAATCAGCAGCGTCATGTGCTTCTGGTCGAGGACAACCGCGACATGGCCCGCGCCCTGCAACGCCTGCTCGAAGATCATGGGCACCGGGTCGATACGGCCTACGATGGTCCTTCGGGCCTGGAGTCGGCCGAGCGGCTCGAACCCGAGGTCGTGGTCCTCGACATCGGCTTGCCGGGCCTCGACGGCTTCGAACTGGCCAGACGCCTCCGCAAGCTCCCCTCGCTGGCCGAAACGCGCTTGATCGCCCTTTCCGGCTACGGCGAGCGTCGGGACCGTGATCGCGCCATGGCCGCCGGCATCGATCACCACCTGACCAAGCCGATCGACGTGGCCGACCTCGACCGTCTGATCCGGGTGGCACCCTCCTCCCGGTCGGGGGCCGCAACCGAGCATCGTTCCCGGCCCGAGTTCTCCCCTCCCTCGCAATCGTCCGGAGGTTCCCCCGCGTTGCGGGCCATCGCCGAAGAACCGGACTTGACCCCGCCCCCGTCCTACCGAATCTTGCTGGTCGAGGATCAGCGAGCGCTCGCCGTCGTGGCCAAGCGCGTCCTGGAACGAATTGGCCATGTCGTTGAGCTGGCCGCCGACGGCCCGACCGCCCTGGAGCTGGCTCGATCATTTCGGCCCGATCTGGTCCTCTGCGACCTTCACCTCGACGGCCCGATGGACGGGCACGAGATCGCCCGCACCCTCCGAGCCGACCCGGACCTGGCCGACATCCCCTTGATCGCCGTCACCGCCCGCGATGGTGAGACGATCCGCCGTCGAAGCCTCGACTCCGGATTCGACCTCCATCTAGTCAAGCCGGTCGACTACACTGAGGTTCATCGCTACGTGGCCGAGGCCCGCCGCCCGTAAGCAAAATCGGTCTCTCAGGAGCGGCCCGAGCCTTCGAGCTGACCTGATTCGCCTTTTGGGCGAAACCAGGGCCAACACGACCGGGTAATTCTCTAGGGGCCGCTCGGACGCTCTGGGCCGGGTGCGACACCCCCCCATCGGTGGCATCCGGACGTGATGCGGCCGGATTGCCGGAACCAACCGCTGGATTTGATCTTCCGTCCCCTCTCCGCACGATTTCGAGGAGCGCGACGTGAGTCTGCGAGTGCTTCGATGGTCCCTGGTGGCCCTGCTGATCGCCCCGGCAATGACTCCGACCGGCACCGCGACCGCCGCCGAGGAAGTGCTCGGGCGCGGCGTCGGTGATCGCGTCCCCAATTTCACCCTGCCCGACGCCCGCACCGGCGATCCCGTTTCGCTGTACGACTTCCGGGGGAAGAAGGCCGCCGTCCTCATCTTCACCGGCATCGACTGCCCGATCGGCGACCTCTACATGCCCCGCCTGGTGGCCCTGGCCGAGCGCTACGAACCCAAGGAAGTCGTCTTCCTGGCCATCAACTCCAACCGCAGCCAGTCGATCGGCGAGATCGTCGCCCAGTCCGACGAGTTCGGCCTCTCCTTCCCCAGCTTGAAGGACGAAGGGAACGTCGTTGCCGACCAGCTTCTCGCCGAACGGACCTGTGAAGTCCTCGTCCTCGACGAGAAGGCTGTGCTTCGCTACCGAGGAGCGATCGACGACCAGTACGGCCTCGGCTTCGCCCGAGACGAACCGACCCGCGCCTACCTGGCCGATGCGATCGACGCCGTGCTCGACGGCCGACGCCCGGACAACTCGGCCACCTCGGTCGTCGGATGCCCGATCGAACGGGAGGAGGTCCGCGAGCAGGTGACCGACCTGATGAGCCTCGACATCGCCGATCGCGTCACCCGCCTGGTTGCCGCCGCCGACCGTGTCCGCCCCCCTTCGGCCGACCTCGAAGCCGCCTGGGCCGAGATCGCCCCCAACGCCGACGCCCTCATCGACGAGGTCGGGCCGGTCACCTATAGCAAGCACATCGCGCCGATCATCCAGGCCAAGTGCGAAGCCTGCCACCGTCCCGGAGAGGTCGGCCCCTTCTCCTTGACCACTTTCGAGGAGGTCGCCCGCCGCACCAATGGCATTCAGGAGGTCGTTGACCTGCGTCGGATGCCCCCCTGGCACGCTGACCCCCGCTTCCCCGAAGGCAATCACTTCGCTAACGACCGCAGCCTGACTCCCGAGGAACGGGCCACCATCCTCGCCTGGATCGAGCAAGGGGCTCCCGAGGGGGACCCGAGCGACCTGCCTCCTCCCGCCGCTTGGCCCGAGGGCTGGATCATCGGCGAGCCGGACATCGTCATCGAGATGCCCAAGCCGTACACGATCAAGGCCGAAGGCTTCGAGCGCTACCAGCGCTTCCGGGTCCCTTTGAATTTCGAAAAGGATGTCTGGGTCCAGGCCGCCGAGGCCCGACCGACCGACCGCGCGGTCGTTCACCACATCATCGCCTACATCATCCCGCCGAACGGCGATCGAGGGGGCCGCGATCGCATCCACCTTTGCGGCTACGCCCCCGGTGAGATGCCCTCGCGCTACCCGACCGGCACCGCCAAGCGCATTCCGGCGGGGTCCGAGTTGCTGTTCGAGCTGCATTACACGCCCATCGGCAAGGTCCGCATCGACCAGTCAAAGGTCGGCCTCGTGCTGGCCAAAGAGCCGGTCGATCGTGAAGCCGTGACCATCGGCGTGGCCAACCCCCGCTTCGAAATTCCCCCCGGCGCGGGTCCGGACGCGAAGGAGGAAGCCGCCAACTACCCGGTTCCCTCCCGCTTCATCTTCCCCCGAGATGCCGAGCTGATCGCCTTCATGCCGCACATGCACCTGCGCGGCAAGTCGTTCCGCTACTCGGCCACCTACGCCGACGGCACGAGCGAAACCCTGCTCGATGTCCCTGCCTACGACTTCAACTGGCAAAGCTACTACGAGCTTGCCCGGCCCGTGTCCTTCCGCGCCGGCGAACGGCTCGACTGCCTGGCCCACTTCGACAACTCGCCCGGGAACCCCGTCAACCCCGACCCGACCTCTCCCGTCCGCTGGGGAGATCAGACCTGGGAAGAAATGATGATCGGTTACATCGACGTCACCTTCCCCCTCTCCCCTGAGGAACGTCCCCAGATCGGCGACGTGGCGACCCTCGGCTCGTCTGAGTAACCGGCGATTTCGCTTCGATCCTCGGCGAACGATCCTACCGACGACCGGCCGGCCGTAGCCTTTCGCAACGGCCTGAGCCGGTCGTCTTGCGTTGCCCCCTCGTCTCTCGGATCGTACGATTGAGTATAAGGGAACTCTCAAGGCCCGATCGAACCGGAGGCAACCTCGTCCATGTCCACGGCGACCCCGGCCCACCTCTCTGCGCTTTACGAGCAGGATGAAACCGCCTGGCTCGACGCCAACGCTGCCTTGATCCGCGAGGGGAAGCTTGACGAAGTCGATTTCGCCCACCTGGCGGAGTTTCTTGAAGACATGGCTCAACGAGATCGTCGTGAGGTCAAGAGCCGGTTGACCGTCCTGATGATGCATCTCTTGAAATGGCAATTTCAGACGGAATTTCGGTCGAGGAGTTGGTACTCGACGATCATCCTGCAACGTGCGGAACTTGTCGACTTACTCCAGTCGAAGCTCCTTCGTCATCATGCGGAAGCGATCTTGATGGATGCCTATGCTACGGCCACGCTCAAGGCATCGTCCGAGACCGGTTTGCCACGATCAACCTTTCCCGCCTCCTGCCCGTACTCGATCGACGACCTCTTGACCGTTTCGGAACAGGCGGACGACCTCCCGTGAGTTCCCGGCCTAGAGGGACCGTTGCCTCTCACGCTCCGCTCGAAACGCCGGGAATCCCCCTTCGTCGCAACGGAACCAGATCGTCAGGCCCGCCTCCTCCACGACGCAGCCGTATCCGGGAGTCCGATTTATGAGTGTTCGTGTCCTGATGATCTTGGTGTTCGCGTTCATGCTCGTTGATCCGTCGAGGGCCGCAATGCTCCAGGAGGATCGCGCTGCGTCCGAATCCGAAGGGGTTGAGCCGTCGGTCCCGCCGGCCTTCGAGCCGTACGCACCGCTCATCGGACGCTGGAAAGGGCAAGCCGTCCCGGCCGAGAATCCCCTGCGTGGCTGGCGGGAAACACACGAGTGGGCCTACGCCTTTCAAGGCGGCGAGACGGTTGGCCTGACCCTGACCATCGAAGGGGGCAAGGTCCTTGACTCTGCCCGGATCACCTTCGACGAGGCTTCCGAAACCTACCGCCTGGAAGGGACCGATCCCGACGGGTCGCCGGTCGTTTATGTCGGTTCCCGAGATGAGAAGACCAACGCCCTGACGCTCGACCGCTCCAGCCCTGCCGGTGACGATCGCCTGACGATCCGGCCCAACGCCAACGGTATCCGCTCTGACTTCTGGTTCGACCGCAAGGAGCCCGGTTCCCCTCAGTTCGACCGCCTCATTCGAGCCAACCTCGGCAAGGAAGGAGAGAACTTCGCTGGAGGGGCTGCCGTCAAGGGACCTGAGTGCATCGTCACCGGCGGCGCGGCCACGATCACCGTCTCGGCCGGTGGCTCGACCTTCGCCGTCTGCTGCTCCGGATGCCGCGATGAGGTCCTCGCCAACCCCGCGAAGTACGCCCGGAAGCTCCGGGCTTCGCTCACCTCCTCGCGGCCGGCTGACGAACCCGCTCCGTCACCCGAGCCGACCGACTCCCCTCGCCCCGACCGCGCGGAGACTCCTCCGGCGCCGAGGCCGACGCCGCCGACCGACGAGCCTGCTCCCTCCGACCCCGAAGCACGCCGCAAGGCCGCTTCGCTGCTTCGGCTCGGCCAGTCGCTCGAACGCCAGGGGAAGGCCGACGGCGCCCTGACCTTCTATCGGCGAGTCGTCGCCGAGGCCCCCGGCACGCCCGAGGCCGCGACTGCCGCGGCCCGGATCAAGGCCCTCTCGGGTGACGAGTGATTCCAGTGTCTGAAGGCTGCGTTCGAGACTCGGGCGCGGCCTTCAGCTCTCCTTCTTCGTCCTCGATTTTGGCCTCGCCTTTGACTTCGATGTGCCTTTCGAGGATCGGGAGGGTTGGGCTTGGGAGGATGAGTCCTCCTCGGCCTGGGCTTCGGCTTCGGCCTGGACTTCGGCTTCGGCTTCCGCTTCGGCCTGGGCCTCAAGGGCGGCGCGGCGGGCGCGGGCCTTGGCGTGTTCCTTGGCCTCGAGTTCGTCGAGGATGTCCTGGGCGGGGGTGACTCGGATGTCGAGGCCGATCCGGGTGGTCCGGATCTTCCAGTCCCCTCGGTTCCAGCCGTCGATGATGCCGGAGGCTTCGAGCCGGTCGAACATCTGCTCGACGTAGGCCGGCACGCGGTCTTCGTACTCGGTGACGAGGTCGAGCTTGCGGCCGAACAGGTTGAGGATGCCTCGGAGCGTGGCCGGGCCGTTGCTCTGAATCCTTCGCTGGCCTTCGGGGCTGGCCGGGTCGGGGCCGTCGAAGGTCAGTTGCATCGACCGCAAGAGCTTGCCGAACTGGCTGAACCAGGACTTGCCGAAGCCGAAGTACTCCTTGTGAACGATCCGAAGCTCGTCGTCGTAGACGATGGCGGCCTGGTAGACGGCTTCGAGGTAGTTCTCGCCGTAGTCAGTCTGGAAGGCGATATTGACCCCCTTGGCCAGGTGCTGCAAGGCGGCCGGCAGGCCGACGGCTCGGGGATCGACGCTCAGGCCCACGTCGCGCAGGCCGCCGGCCTTGCGGGCGGTGATCGTCCCTCCTCCCGACTCGGCCGACGCGGCAATGGCGACGTTGACCTCGTCGTTGTCTCGGGGGGCGTTGACCGGCGGCGTCGGCGCCATGTCGGTTCGGGACCGCCGCGTCGATCGAGCTGCGGTGGCCCCAGACGAAGGATCGGCCGGTGGTGTGCTGTCGGTTGCGGGATCGTTCGATCGGGTGCGGGCCATGCGTCCGGCTCCGGTCAGCGGGGTTCGGTTCGGGTCGGTTCAAGAGCGTGCTGATGCCGCTCGGGGGCGATTGTCCTAGGCTATGAGAACGGCCACGGGCATTCCAGGGTGCCCCCGGCGTCACCAGCAGTTCGTTGGGCCGTAGGAAGGATTGAGCGTCGATCCGCAATTGCTGCCAGGGACGTGCCAGCCTGAGACACCCATGCCCGGACGCCTTTTCGCCCTCGGAGACATCCACGGCTACCCGGCCCCACTCGACGCCGTGGTCGAGGCCGCTCAGATTGGGCCGGACGATACCCTGGTGACCCTCGGCGATTATGTCGACCGCGGACCCAACAGCCGACGGGTCATCGACCGCCTGATCGCCCTCGAATCCCGCTGTCGGCTGGTCCCGCTGAGGGGAAACCACGACCTGATGTTCATCGAGGCGCTGAACGTCCTCGACGATGACCCGAAGCGGCTCGTCGAGTTCTGGAATGAGCCCTTGCTGCGGGTCTGGGCCCAGTGCGGGGGCCTGGAGACGATCGAGTCGTACGGGGCGCTTGAGGATGTGCCGCCGGAGCACCGGGCGTTTCTGAACCGGCTGGTCAACTGGCACGAAACCGATCAGCTCCTGTTCATGCACGCCAACTACGACCCGCGTCTGCCGATGGCCAGTCAGCCGACGGACCTGCTCTACTGGACCTCGTTGCACCACCATGTCCCCGATCGGCACCACTCGGGAAAGACGGCGATCGTCGGCCACTCCTCGCAGAAGGACGGCGAGGTGCTCGACCTGGGCCATGTGGTTTGCATCGACACCTACTGCTATGGCGGGGGATGGCTGACCTTGCTCGATCTGCACTCGGGCCAGCTCTGGCAGGCCGACCGCCGGGGCCAGCTTCGCTCCGTGCCGGCCACCTGAGCGGGGCGAGGCCAGTCGATCGACGACTGCTTAAATGTGCTCGCCGATGAGCACGGGCATGCGCCGGCTGCGGGTCATGATGTGGTAGTAATGGGTGGCCGGCTCGCAGATCATGTAGGCCACGGCGAACCCGCGCTCGTCGGGGACGAGGATGCCGCGGACCCCCTGGCGGATGCGGAACCAGACCCCTTGCTCCAGGCCGAGCGTGGCGGGGATGTCGATCAGCACCGGCTCGGCGTGCCGCCAGCCGCCGGATTCGACCGTCTCGCGCCAGGTCCAGCCGGTCCGGGGAAGGAAGCGGCTCTGGCCTCGGGAGTTGCCCCAGCGGACGATCTGCAAGCGGCCGTCGCGCCAGATGGGCAAGCGGGGATCGCGGTCGCGGAAGAGGAACTGGACCTCGCGCTCCCCCCCACGCTCGTGGGCTCGACGCTCCAGCCGATGCCGCCCGATCAACTCCGTGGGCAGTTCGCTCCATGCCAGGGCAATCCCGACGCACATCGCCAGTGACGAGGATCCTCGCGGAGTCCTTCCGGGCGGCCCGCATCCACCAGCGGTGCGGGGCCGATCCAATCGACCCCGTGATGATCGCATGAACAGGATGGCGTGTCCAGGGGGTGCCGCCGAAGGCTCAGCGGCCGGCCTCCTCGATCACCTCCTCCGAGACGTAGATCGGCGCATCGACGGTCACGGCCACGGCGATCGCGTCGCTCGGGCGGCTATCGACCTCGATCAGCTCCCCCTCGTGGCGGATGCGGAGCTGGGCGAAATACGTGTGATCGCGGAGATCGTTGATGTAAATGTCCTGGATCTCGCCGCCCAGTTGCTCGACCGCCTTGGCCAAGAGGTCGTGCGTCAGGGGGCGAGGGGGGACGATCCCCCGGACGCGGCGATCGATGCTGGTCGCCTCGAAGATGCCGATGACGATCGGAAAGGTCCGTTCGCCGCCGACCTCCTTGAGGTAGATGATCTGCTGCTCGCCGGTTTCGCTGATGATGATGCGCGACAGCGCCATCTGAACGGCCACGGCAAATGCCCCGTTTGGCCTGTGCGGGTGGGTTGGGCCAACGTCGGACCCTGACCGCCGCGTGTCCCAATCCGTTCCTGGTCGATGATACGGGCGCTCCCCCCGCCGGTCAACGAGGAGGCTCGCGTGCTTCTCGGCGATCATGACCCGCCCCCCAGCTCGGCCATCCGGGCGACGAGCGCCGCGTGCTGCGTTTCCAGCTCGGTCAGGCGCGTGCGCTGCTGCTCGACGACCTCGGCCGGGGCCCGCTCGACGAACGAGGCGTTGCGGAGCTTCGACCGGATGCCGCCGAGCTGCTTCTCCAGGTCGGCCTTCGCCTTGGAGAGCTTGGCCAGCTCGGCCTTCGGGTCGATCAGGCCGGCCAGCGGCAGGATGATCTCGGCGTCGGACAGGACGGTGACGGCACTCTCGCCCGGACGATCGGCCGAGGGGGCGACCGTGACCGATCCGGCCCCGACGAGCGATTGAATGTACGAAGCCCCCCGCGTCAATGCTTCGGCCGCGCGACCCTGGGCAATGAGAATCGGCTCGATCTTCGCGGCCTTGGGCACGTCACGCTCGGCGCGGAGGTTCCGCAGGGCGGCGATCTTCTCCTGCCACTGGGCGATGTCGTACTCGGCCTCGGGGTCGTCCCAGGAGTCGGGGTACGAGGGCCAGGAGGCGATGCAGACGCTCTCGCCCGCCTCGGCCGGCTCGGGCAGGCCGCGAGACTTCGCCACGCCGCCGAGGGCCTGCCAGACCGACTCGGTCACGAACGGCATGACCGGGTGGAGCAAGCGGCAGAGACCGTCGAGGACGGTCGCCAGCACGCGCTGGGCGGCCGGTTTGGTGGCCTCGTCGCGGAGGCGGTTCTTGATGAACTCGACGTACCAGTCGCAGAACTCGTTCCAGGTGAAGTCGCGGAGCCCCTTGGCCAGGTCGGCGAAGCGGAAGGCGTCGAGCTGGGCGGTGGCGTCGGCGGCGGCGCGGCGGAGGAGGCTGAGGATCCAGCGGTCCTCGACCGCCAGGTCTTCGGCACGAACCGGGCCGGGGGTGTAGCCTTCCAGGTTCATCAGGGCGAAGCGGGCGGCGTTCCAGAACTTGTTGGGGAAGGTGCGCCCCTCCTCGAACTTCTTCGAGGTGTTGACGAGCTGCTCCTTCGGCAGGTCCTTCGCCTCGTCGGCCGGGACGAACGCGATCGGCTGGCCGGGGCCTTTGCGGGTGGCGATGCGCCCCTGGTCGTCGGTGATGCGCTCGACGGGCATCCGCAGGTCCTGGGTCTCGGTCGCCGAGGAGGCGAGGGTGAACCGCAAGGCGTCGGCGCCGTAGGTCTCGATGATGTCGACCGGGTCGACGCCGTTGCCGAGCGACTTCGACATCCGCTTGCCGTCGCCGTCCTGGATCACGGAATGGATGTAAACATCCTTGAACGGCACGTCCCCCATGTTGAACTGGCCGAAGATGACCATGCGGGCGACCCAGAGGGTGATGATGTCCCGAGCGGTCGAGAGGACGCTGGTCGGGTAGTACTTCTGCAGCTCCGGTGTCGCCTCGGGCCAGCCGAGGGTCGAGTGCGGCCAGAGGGCCGAGCTGAACCAGGTGTCGAGGACGTCGGGGTCCTGCTCGATGGCGTGATCGGGGCCGAGGGCGTCGGGGGCCAGGTCGGCCTCGGAGCAGATGAGCCAGCCGGAGCCGGATTCGTCGGGGCTCCAGAAGACGTCGGGGCGGTCGCCGAAGGCGTGCTGCAGGTCGGCCTCGGAGCAGGTGCCGCAGTGCCAGATGGGGATGCGGTGGCCCCACCAGAGTTGCCGGCTGATGCACCAGTCGCGCTTCTCGCCGAGCCAGTCGAGGTAGCTCTTGGCGTAGCGTTCGGGGTGGATCTTGAGGCGGCCGGAGGTGACGGCGTCCATGGCTTGCTGGGCGAAGCCGGGGGAGCCGGATTCGTCGTCGGCCATGCGGACGAACCACTGATCGGAGAGGTACGGCTCGATCGGGGTCTTCGAGCGGTCGGAGTAGCCGACGCGGTTGGTGTAGGGCTCGGTCTTGGCGAGCAGGCCCTGCGCTTCGAGGTCGGCGACGACGCGCTTGCGGACCTCGCGGCGGTCGAGATTGGCGTAGGGGCCGGCGTTCTCGTTGTAGGTGCCGTCGGGGTTCAGGAGATTGATCTGCGGGAGGTGGTTACGCAGCCCGGTCTGGTAGTCGTTCGGGTCGTGGGCGGGGGTGACCTTGACGCAGCCGGTGCCGAACTTCGGATCGACCAGGATGGCGTCGGCGATGACGGGGATCGGCCGGCCGATCAAGGGGAGCGTGACCGTCTTGCCGATCAGGTGCTTGTAGCGCTCGTCCTCGGGATGGACGGCGACGGCGGTGTCGCCGAGCATCGTCTCGGGGCGGGTGGTGGAGACCTGGAGGGACTCGGAGTCGGAGCCGGTGACGGGGTATCGGATGGTCCAGAGGTGCCCGTCGGTCTCCTTGTACTCGATCTCGTCGTCGGCGACGGCGGTGCGGAGCTGGGTGTCCCAGTTGACCAGGCGCTTGCCGCGGAAGATCTTGCCCTCCTTGAACAGGCGGAAGAAGGTCGTGCGGACGGCCCGGGCGCAGATGTCATCGAGGGTGAACCGGGTGCGCGACCAGTCGCAGGAGCATCCCATCAGGCGGAGCTGGCCGAGGATGCGGGCCTCGTACTCGTGCTTCCAGGCCCAGATGCGGGAGACGAGGGCCTCGCGGCCGATGTCGTGGCGGGTCTTGTGCTCCTCGGTGAAGAGACGCTTCTCGACGACGGCCTGAGTGGCGATGCCGGCGTGGTCGGTGCCGGGCATCCAGAGGGTGTCGAAGCCTTGCATCCGACGCCATCGGATGAGGATGTCCTGGAGCGTGTTGTTCAGGGCGTGGCCGAGGTGCAAGGCGCCGGTGACGTTCGGCGGGGGGATGACGATGGTGTACGGAGGCGCATCGCGGCCGGGGTCGGCCTGGAAATAGTTCCGCTCGACCCAGAAGGGATACCAGCGGGCCTGGGCGTCCTGGGGGTCGTACTGCTTCGGGAGTTGCTCGGCGATACTCATGGACGGTCGAGGGGGTTTCCAGGCGAAGGGAGCGAGCGGCCGCGCCGTTGGCGACCGGCGGTTAATCAGAAGCTTGGAGACGGTTCAATACACTGCGGTGCGCCATCCGGTGCGCGTGCAGTGCGCTGCGGACACAGCCGGGCGAGATGGCGGAAGGTGTTTGTAGGGAACGGGTTTGCTGATGCGGTTTGGGTAGCGGATGGGATCGTTTCGTCACACGCTCGGGCGATGATTCCAGACCCGGAGCGAGGCGAATGGGTTCGTTTCGTCAGGCAGGCGGTTGAGCGGGCGGATCGGGGCACATTGTGCGGTTGATGCGCCTCAGGTGCGCGGGCCGGTGCGCCTGCGGTGCGCTGGAAATTGCGGGAGGGTTGAGACGGAAGCGATTGTCCATTCTGGGTTTGCGCGAAGTTGTCTCGATCCGTTTCGTGAACAGAGAACGCGGCAAGGGGCGATCGTCTCGAACGGTCCGGCACGCGTCGGGGTGGCTGTCGGGTGGCACTGGTGGCGTGCCACCAGTGTTCCTGAGCCCCGACGCCGCGTCTGGCGCTCGTTTCTGGGCGACGGAACCAAAGGTTGCGGTTCCGATCGACTCGGCCGATGGGCCTCTGGGGCGTGCCGGGTTTGGAACCGTCTGCCTGGCTGAGACACTGGTGGCACGCCACCAGTGCCACCCGGCCGGGGTCACCCGAGGTCGAGAGGGTTGATCGAGGCGCGGTGCGCGGTTGGTGCGCCTGCGGTGCGCGACCCGGTGCGCCAACAATCGGGAGGGGGGAAAAACGGAAGTTCTTGAGAATGTTGGGGTTATGCGAGGATCGTCCGGTTCGATTCGTCAGGAGTGCGCGCAGCAGTTGCGATCGTCTCTCCCAGAAGCCTGGCCCGGCGGGGAAGAGGTGCGCGACGCTCGGCTCGCCTCGACGCGAAGCGGGAGAGAGGGGGCTCAAAGAAGGGCCAGGGATCCATGAGTCCATGATTGCGTTCAGCTGGGAGCGGGTCATGGTGGACATCGACAGGGGTTGGCTGCGCGGTCCAAGGGAGGTTGGGTGGTGGTTCCAGGTTGGAGTCGGGGATCCCAATCGTTGGTGTTTTGATTAGAGGGCCGGGCGAGTGGATCGAGGCTCGGGGATGCTCGGTGCATCGAAGCACAACCATAGTATCGAAGGAAGGGGTCAGTCGAGTCACAATTTTCGGCCGAAACGGGCGCGGGGAGATCGAAGATCGAGGGGGTGAGCGCCCGCGGCGAGGGCGGACGGGGGTTTTCCGCTTGTCGGGGCGGGTGGGTCGGGCTACGCTCAACACGAGTTGAACATCGTGTTGAGACGGCGTCGGGGCCGATCGGACGATGGATCGGGAGGATGGGCGGGGTTGTCCGGGGAGGAATCGCCATGCCATTCGGGCATCAGCACCCGTACGGGGTCGTTCGCCGAGAGTTCTTGCAGGTGGGGTTCTCGGGATTCGTGGGGCTGGGGCTCTCCGGGTTGCTGGCGGCGCGGGCGAGGGGGAATGACGACGGATCGCCGTCGACTTCGCCCTCACGGAAGGCGAGAGGCGTGATCCTCATCTTCCAAACCGGCGGGGCGAGCCATCACGAGACGTTCGACCCGAAGCCGGAGGCCCCGGCGGAGATTCGGGGGGAGTACGGGACGATCCCCACGAGCGTACCGGGCATCCACTTCGCCGAGCACATGCCGAGGCTGGCCGAACGGGCGGACAAGCTGGCCGTGGTTCGGACGATGTCGCATAAGCATAACAACCACCTGAACGCGACCCACTGGGTGATGACCGGCCAGGAGCAGCCGGGGGCGTTTTTCGACAAGGTGGCCTCGCGGGGAGATTACCCGTGTTACGCCTCGGCCATGTCGTATCTGAGGCCGAACGCCGACGGCCTGCCGGGCGGGGTGATGCTGCCGACCTATTTGATGGAAGGCCCCTTGACCTGGCCGGGGCAGCACGCGGGGTTCCTCGGCCCGAAGTACGACCCTTGGCAGTTGACCCAGGACCCGAACCGAGACGATTTCAAGGTCGAGAACCTGGCCCTGCCGGAGGGGTTCAGCGTCGAGCGCTTAGGAGGACGGCGGGCGCTGGCCGAGGCGTTGGCGAGGGAGACGGAAATCTGGCAGGCGAAGGCCGAGGCGGAATCGTTCTCGAAGCAGCGGGAGCAGGCGTATACGATGCTCCAGCGCGGTCAGGTGGGCCGGGCGTTCGATCTGACCGAGGAGCCGGATCACCTGCGAGACCGTTACGGGAGGCATATGTTTGGTCAGTCGCTCTTGCTGGCCCGGCGGTTGATCGAGGCGGAGATCCCGATCGTGCAGGTGAATCTGGGCCGGGTGCAGACGTGGGACTCGCACGCGGATATTTTCCGACGCTTGCGCGAGGACCTGCTGCCGCCGACCGATCAGGGGGTGTCTGCCTTGCTCGATGATTTGCAGGCGAGAGGCTTGCTGGATGAGACCCTGGTGGTGCTGGCCGGCGAGTTCGGCAGGACGCCGAAGCTGTCGATGCTGCCGGGTCAGACGATGGTGGGGCGCGACCACTGGCCGCAGGTGTTTTCGGCCGCCTTTGCGGGAGCAGGGGTGAAGGGGGGCCAGGTGATCGGCCGGTCGGACAAGTCGGGAGCCTATCCGGCCACGATGGCGTTCACCCCGGCTGACCTGGCGGCGACGATCTATCGGGCACTCGGCATCTCAGGAGAAACCGAGGTGATTGATATGCTGGGACGGCCGATTCAACTGGTGACGGGTTCGCCGATCGAACCGCTGTATACGGGGTCGGCGGTGTAATCAAGGAATGTAGACAAGAGGAATTCTCGGGGTGGCTGGGGGCCGCACAGCCACCCCGAGAATCATGTCTCCAGGCTTCTGGAGTGAGGCTCAGGAGGGGTCGTTCTCGGGACTCATCAGGCCGTACTTCTTGAGCTTGCTGACGAGGGTGCTGCGGGGGAGGCCGAGGAGGCGGGCGGCCTCGGACTTGTTGCCGCGGGCCTCGGCGAGGGCGTCACGGAGCTGGTGTTGCTCGAAGGCGTCGAGCTCGGGGTCGTCGAGTTCCGGAGGAGGAGGAGCGGTCCAGGAGGACGGGGAAGGGAGGCGCCGGGGTCGGCCTCGGCGGCCGGTGGAAACGGTGGCGGGGCGTCGGCGGAGGGAGGAGGCGGCGGCGAGCGGGCCGAACAGGTCGTCGGGCAGGTCGTCTCGGGTGATGGCGGGGCCTTCGGAAAGGACGACGGCGCGTTCGATGACGTTTTCCAGCTCGCGGACGTTTCCGGGCCAATTGTAGGCGGTGAGGGCCTCGATGGCGTCGTCGTCGAGGTGGGTGATCGGCTTGCCCGATCGGCCGGCAAACTGGCGGAGGAAGGAGACGGCCAGCTCGAAGACGTCGGCGCGGCGGTCGCGGAGGGGAGGGACGACGATGCTGATGACATTCAAGCGATAGTACAGATCTTCACGAAAGCGTCCGGAGCGGATGAGCGCGGGCAGGTCGCGGTGGGTAGCGGCGACGATCCGGACATCGACGGTGATCGGTTGCGAGCTGCCGACGCGCTCGAAGGTCTTCGTCTGGAGGACGCGGAGGAGCTTCGTCTGGACGTCGAGCGAGATGTCGCCGATCTCGTCGAGCAGCAGGGTGCCGCCGTCGGCCTGCTGGAAGCGGCCGACGCGGTCGCGGTCGGCCCCGGTGAAGGCGCCTCGGACATGGCCGAACAGCTCGGATTCGAGCAGGCCGGGGGCCAGGGCGGCGCAGTGGACCTTGACGAAGGGCTTCGAGGCGCGAGGGCTGCCGGCGTGGATCGCCTCGGCGAGCAGCTCCTTGCCGGTGCCGCTCTCGCCGAGGATGAGGACGGCCGAGGGGCTGGCGGCGGCCTTGCGGACGGTGTCGAGGACGCGCTTCATGGGGCCGCTGGTGCCTCGGATGCGGCCGAGGGCGGGGGTGTCGAAGGTAGGGGAATCGGTGGCGTTGGGATCGGATGGAGAGGGGAGGCTCCGGCCGTCGTGGGGGGAGGAATCGTGCTCCTCACCGTGCTGGCCGATGAGTTGATCCTGGAGAACGAGAATGCGGCGCTGCTGTTCGGCGATCTTCTCGACCTTGTCGCGCAACTCGTGGTTGAGTTCTTCGAGGGTCCGGTGGATCGAGGCCGAATGCAGGGCCAGGACGGCGACCGAGGAGAGTGCGGCGAGGAAGACCATCTCCTCGTCATCATAAGGGAGTCCGTTGCGTTTCGGCCCGAGGACCAGGACACCGGCCAGCTCGCCGTCGGAGGTGAGGGCGGCGGCGACCTCGCCGCCGAGAGAGATGAGGGCGTCGGCCGTCGGGTCGTGCGAGCCACGGGCCATCGAGCCGGGAAGGCGGACGGTGGGACGGGAGCGGAGGCGTCGGAGGATCGGGCTGTCGTCGGGCAAGGTGGTTTGATCGGGCTCGGGCCCGAGGCTGGCGACGACGGAGAGGGGCCGATCGGGAGAGGTTCGGAGGTAGATGGTTCCCCAGTCGAGGCCGAGGACCTCGGCCGCGGCTTCGAGCAAACGACGGCCCAGGGTGCCGCGATCGACGAGGCGATCGACGGCCTGGCTCATCTTGCGCATCGCTTGATCAAATTTGTACTTTTCGCGGAAGAAGCGGCGGTCGATGGCCTGCTCGAAGCGACGGCGAACGCCTCCGGAGAGGACGAGAATGATCAGGGCCGTGACCATCACCACGGTGGCCTCGCGGGAGGTCTGCTCGTCCTGGAGCGAGTAGCCGACCGCAAGCGCCCCGACGACCAGCACGAGCGAATAGAGCAGACCCAGGCCGACGCTGACGAGTAGGTACCGGACGCTGCGGTTGAAAATCTCCTCGGCCTGCATGAGCTTGTATCGGGTGATGCTCACCGCGTAGGCCGAGGTATAAAGGAGTGAGACGGTATACATGGGCCAGGCGGCGCTATCGAGCCCGAGAACCGAGGTGTCTTCGGCGGCGAGCAGGAGAAGGTAGCCGATGAAGACGGTCGAGAGGAGGGAGGCGAGCAAGATCCAGCGGACCTGATTGCGCTCGATTGGGTTGCGGGCGCGGCGATAGCTGTAAAGCAGGCAGGCAATGCAGAGGGCGAAGATCAACACCGAAAAGCCGACATGGCCCAGCGCCACCCACTTGATGAGCCGCTGCGCCGCCAGGCGAGGGCCGAGGGTGGCAGGGGTGGGCTCGCCGGTCAACGAAATCCAGAACATGGCCGCCCAGAGGATCGCCAGGTTCACGGTGAAGACCCCGTAGAGCCCGAGCATCACCCAGCGCCGGTGCAGGAGCAAGAGCGGGTTGGGCCTGGGGAATACCAGGAAGAAGTGCAGGCTGGCAATCGGCACGACCATCGCCAGGGGGACGAACGGGAAGATCAAAAGGCGATCGCTGACGATCTCGGACCAGTGGTACCCCCCCATGAAGGCCCCCACTGTGAAAACGCAGAGCCAGAAGAAGACCCGCGCCGATCGGTCGTTGGGGCGTCGCCACAGAACGATCGCGCCCAGGGCGAAGATGACCATCTCTTGCGCGAACCAGACGAGCGACCAGACATACATACCGAAGGGCCGCAGCCGAACCTCGGCCAATGCCTGGATCGGGCCGCGATCGGAGCGATCCCCTTCCCAATCGAGGGGAAGCCACTCGACCAGCAAGGTTGACCCCGGCGCTGTCTGGCCGATCTGGCGTTGAGCGCGGATGACGGCGGTGTAGTCGTTGTCGGCAAGCTCGATGCTCCAGGCCCCATCGGCCGAGGCGATCCGGGTCAGGCGGTCGCCGACCTTGGGAGCCTGGCGGACCTCAGGCCCCTGGACCGGGTCGAACCAGGTATAGCGCGGGCTGATCGGCTCCTTCTGCGACGTGCCGAAGACGCAGCGGATGCCGATGTCTCCCGAGGTCGCGACCACCCAGAGGACCGAGAGGGAATAGATGACCACGGCCACCGTGGCGAGAATGACCGCCAGCCGATGGGAGTGCGCGGGCCACCACGATCGAAGGGGCGGCCAGTCCCATCGTCGCAGTCCAGAAGCAGCGGTGAAGAACGCAGGCACCAGGGAAGACTCGTCGGTGTGAATCAATGAGGAGCGTTGAGTTCACGATAGCGATTCGGCGCCGAAATGCAACGAACAATCGATCGCCACCTTGATTCACGAAAACGGATTCTCGGGAATTGTCACGGCGGTCGCGTTTGGGTGTCTGGGGATTTTGACGAGTTTTGGGTGTTTTGTGAGTTTTGGATATTTGGGTTAAATGGGGTTTTTTGTGTCGCAAATAGATTAATCAATTAAGTTTGCGTTGTGTCGCCATTGGGTCGTCAGTGAATTGTGTGTGGTGAATGGCTGGCGATCAAGTTCGGCGCCGAAAGTCGCTAGCGAAATGTCGATGGGGTGTTCGGGCGAAGTGACGGAAATGAGTGTGTCGGTGGCGTGATCTGATGTTCGGGCATGGCAGGTGCAACAGAACGGAGATCAAGCCTCTGGCGGATGGGTCGTCAGGTTTTGAGAAACCGATCCTTCAATCCTGGGAATGTGAATCACGATGCGACGATCGGCGAAGTACAGCGCGATCCCGAGCTGGGAGACGGAGTGGAGCCCGATCACGCGATGGCAGGTCGAGGGTCAGGGGGGGGCTCACGAGGCAATCCGATTGGGTCAGGGAGAACCGATCGTCTTGCTTCCGGGGCTGGCGGGTGGCTGGAAGATGGTGATGCCGCTGGCTCGTCGGTTGGCGAGGCGGCATGAAGTCCACCTGATCGGGCTCTCGGGAGACGGGGCGTTGTTGCCCCGATGCGCGGGGGTCGGGGTGGTGGACGAGGCGAAGTCCTTGCTCTCGGCGATTGATCGGCTCGGGCTGGAGCGGCCGGCCCTGATGGGGGTTTCTTACGGCGGGGCCGTGGCCCTGGAGATGGCGATCGAGGCGCCGGGGCGGTTCCATCGGCTGGCCCTGTTCGGGGCCGAGGCACAGTTCGGGAGGAAGTGGGCGGCGACGATCGCCCGCAGGGCGCTCGAACGGTTCCCGATGCCGAGCGACAGCCCGTTCATCAACCAGTTTTTCAACTTGCTGCACGGCGGGAAGCCCGAGTCGGGGCCGCTGGCCGACTTCGTCGTCCGGCGCTGCTGGGAGACGGACCAGGGGGTGATGGCCGACCGGCTCCGGGCGCTCGAACTGTTCGACGCGAGCGACCGGCTCTGGCGGGTCGAGACGCCGACGTTGATCCTGGCCGGGACTCGGGACGTGATTGTGACGAGCGAGCGGCAGAAGGCGCTGGCGCGGTCGATCGCGCCGTCGCGGTTCGTCACGATTGAAGGGGCGGGACACCTGGGCTTCCTGACGCACCGGAAAGAGGTGTCGGCCCGGATTGCCCGTCACCTGGGTGTGGCGCGGCGGACGGTGTCTTGAATGGAAGGGCAGCGACGACGATGACCGATCCGCTGTCCCCTCGGTTCGAACGGGCCTTGCGGTGGGCGACCATCTGGCATGATGGTCAGCACCGCAAGGCCAGCCCGACGCCTTATGTGCAGCACCCGATCGCGGTGGCCTGGATTCTCGATCGCCTCGGGTATGACGAGGACGTGGTGATCGCCGCCCTGCTCCACGACGTGGTGGAGGATACGGAAGCGACGCTCGACGACATCCGGGAGCGGTTCGGCGATCGGGTTGCGGACCTGGTGGCCCATTGCTCGGAGCGGAAGACCGACGACGAGGGGCGGCAGCGTCCCTGGATCGACCGCAAACGGGACCACCTGGAGGCCCTGATGGCGGCTCCTGAGGCGTCGAAGGCGATCGTCCTGGCCGATTGCTTGCACAACATGCGGAGCATGGTCGACGACCTGGCACAGGAGGGTGAGCCGTTCTGGAATCGCTTCAATGCGAGGCGTGATCAAATTTTCACGCGATTTCGGATGGTTCTGGAGCGGCTGGGTGAGGGGGAGGACGATCGGCTTCGGGAGCTGGCCCGGTTGGGCCGGTTGACGCTTGCCGAGCTGGGAGGCCCGTCACTCGTTGAGGAGCCGTCGGGACCTGGGCAAGGCTCGGGGCCGGATCAGTTGGCCTGAGGACGTGCCCGCAACCCAGGGACGAGCGTCTCGGGAGCCGTCGTGCGGAAGGGGGGCGGACGGCTCGGCGTGACCGCCTCGCCACCATCGAACATGAGGCGTGGGATGGCTTTTGGGATTCCAGGGAAAAGGATGGCGCGGGTGGAGTTGATTCGGGGTTGCCGCGCGGCTATAGTTACCCTGTCGACCCAAGGCGGACACACGCAGGGTCGGCCTCTACGGGCCGCGTGAACGTGGCGCGGCGAGACTGGAGCTCTGAACCGTCCGAGGCTGGACTCCGGCGGCGATCAGGGGGAACCGGTTTTGAAAGGAGGTGATCCTGTGTGTAGCAGCGACAACCAGAGGCGGCTTGCCTAACGGCAGCCGACGGGTGCCCGTCGGGCAGCCGCACCCTGAGACTTGCCGTTCAACGCGGCGAGTGAGGCCGGATCCGGGTCGCCGGGTCCGGCCTCTTGCATTTCGGGAATCAGGTCTGGTAAGTTCAATTGCTCAATCCCGAGTGCTTTCGGGCGGTGAGCGTTGCGGTTGACGCGACGCGGTCTACCCCCCTACTCTTGTCTTCCTGATTGGTTGGAGCCGGAGACTCTTGGATCAGCCTGTTGCGACGTTTGGCCGCGCCTCCTATTCCTTTACCTTCGGGTATTGGTGGTGGGCCCGCTCGTTTACCGAGTGGACGGCCGCAGGTCGCCGGGCAATGCTGGGATTGTGACTCGACATGAAAGGTCGAGCCAGACGAATCACCCCAAGCCCCGAGACCTTCGCAGGTCTCGGGGCTTTTTTTTTTGATTTCGTTGTTCTCGTTCTCAACGTCGTTCCGTTTCGGACCCGTTTGATTCGATTCGATTGGTTTTCGAGCCAGGGAGTGAAGGTGCCGAAGGGTCGTGAGCGGTCGGTCCCAGCGTGGGGTCGGCAGACCGATCGGAGACCTTGATCCCACCAAACAGAGGGCGGATTGCCGTGATTGTCGTGATGAAGCCGGACGCGACCGAAGCACAGATTTCCCACGTGCGCGATCATATTTCCTCGCTCGGCTTGCAACCGCAGGTCATTGTGGGAGAACACCAAACAGTGATTGCCGCCATTGGTCAGGAGCGACCGGGGTTGGTCGAGGCCCTGGAGCCGGCCGAGGGAGTGGTCAAGGTCTTGCCGATCATGGCGCCCTACAAGCGGGCGTCGTCGGAACTGAAAACCGAGCGGACGGTGGTCCGGGCCGGATCGCTGGAGGTGGGCGGGAAGCGGATCGGGGTGATCGCCGGCCCGTGCTCGGTCGAGAGTGAGGAACAGATTGTCAGCATCACCCGGAAACTGAAGGAGCTGGGGGCGACCGGCCTTCGGGGCGGGGCGTACAAGCCGAGGACCAGCCCGTACAGCTTCCAGGGGCACAAGGTGGATGGCCTGAAGATGCTGGCCACGGCTCGGGCCGAAACCGGCCTGGCCATTGTGACTGAGGTGATGGCGCCGGAACACGTGCCGGTCGTGGCCGAGTACGCCGACGTGCTCCAGATCGGGGCGCGCAATATGCAGAACTATCAGTTGTTGCAGGCTGTGGGAGACTCAGGGAAGCCGGCCTTCCTGAAGCGCGGCATGAGCGCGACAATGGAGGAGTTTCTGCTGGCGGCCGAGTATATTCTCGATCGTGGGAATGAGAATGTGATGCTCTGCGAGCGCGGGATTCGAGCGTTTGAGGATCACACGCGCTTCACCTTGCCGCTGGCGTCGGTCCCGTATTTGCAAATGAAGACGCACTTGCCGGTCGTGGTCGATCCGTCGCACGGCACGGGCAAGGCGGCGCTGGTGCCCGCGATGGCTCGGGCCGCAATTGCCGCCGGAGCCGATGGCTTGATGGTCGAGGTGCACGACGACCCCGAACACGCCATGAGCGACGGCGCCCAGACGATCACCCCCG
This sequence comes from Tautonia marina, assembly GCF_009177065.1. Classification (NCBI taxonomy): domain Bacteria; kingdom Pseudomonadati; phylum Planctomycetota; class Planctomycetia; order Isosphaerales; family Isosphaeraceae; genus Tautonia; species Tautonia marina. The sequence continues at coordinate 76,892 of NZ_WEZF01000008.1, read as the reverse complement.
AGGCCTTCGCCAAGATGATGGCCGAGTGCCGACGGGTGGCCGAGGCGGTCGATCGCATTCTTTGAGTCGAGGGCTGAAATGCCCTCCGTGGTTTTTTTGTCAAGGCTCGGAACCCGATCTCGGCCTGATCGCTTCACCCGTTGGTTCGGTGTGTTGTCACCAAGCGAGGGGAGGCGGCTTGGGCCGGGGGGTTGCCGAGGCGGAGGGCTCGCAACGATGAACGACGTTCCGGTGGTCGATTGGTTTTACCAGGGCTGGGATGGTCCAGTTCGGATTGGGGTCGTGGGCACGTTGGCGTATCTGGCCTTGATCGTGCTGATGAGGATCACCGGCACGCGAACGTTGTCAAAGATGAACGCCTTTGACTTCGTGGTGACGGTAGCGATTGGTTCGACCCTGGCGACGGTCTTGCTTTCGAGGGACGCGGCGCTGGTCGATGGAGTGGTGGCGCTGGCCTTGCTCATTCTGTTGCAATGGCTGATTACCTGGATGGCGACCCGATCGGAACGGGTGACGCGCCTGATCAAGGCCGAGCCGAGGTTACTGGTTCGAGACGGTCAGATGTTACATCAGGCGATGCACAGCGCTCGCGTGATCGAGTCTGACATTCTGCAGGCGGTTCGTCAGCAGGGGAAAGGATCGCTCGACGAGGTGTCGGCCCTGGTGCTGGAAACCGACGGCTCGTTTTCGGTAATTCCGAGCCCCATCGACGGCGAGCCCTCGGCCCTGGCGAACGTGGATCGAGACGTGGTGGCGAGACGGTCGTGAGTCGTTCGAGTCCGATGAACGAGGGGCGATCGCGCGGCCCCGGCGCGAGACTCGACCAAGGGGGCGCGTCAGGGCAAGCGCTCGGCGAGTTTGAATCATGCCAGCTCATTGACTGGCTGATGATTCGGAGCGATCATTGAGCGAGAGGACGGTCAGTCCTTTGGAGCCAGATTGAGGCTTGTGTGGAGCCTTGAGCCGTTCTCCTGTGCGGATGCAGAGGAGAAGTCAGATGAAAATCCTTGTGCCGATTGATGGTTCGGCCTGCCGCCATGCGGTGATCGACGCAGTGTGTCAGCACCCGTGGCCGGCCGGAAGCGAAATCAAGGTGATGACGGTCATCCATGTGCGAGGCATGGAAGCCTTCGACCCGATGATGATGGTTCCGTCGTTTCACTTCGACATGCTCGCCGAGGCCCGGAAACACGCGCCGAAGCTGGTCGAGGAAGCGGCCGAAACAATCATGGGGCGAACAGGGGATGTGAAGGTCACCTATGAGGTTCTGGAAGGCGTTCCCAGAGACGAAATCATCAATCAGGCCGAACATTGGGAAGCTGACCTGATTGTGTTGGGATCGCACGGTCATGGACCCGTGGGCCGATTCTTCCTTGGATCGGTCTCGCACGCGGTCACCCAGCAGGCACCGTGTTCGGTGCAGGTCGTTCGGCCGCGTGCCGAGGCGGACGCTTGAGCAATGAGCCTTGGTCGGGGAGGGAGATTCCTCGGGATGTGGGGATCTCCCTTCCGGATGCGCTGGCGCGTGGGTGGCGGTCGATCGCCCACGAATTAGGTGGCCGATCGGCCAGGAAACGGGCGAGAAACGGCAGGAATTAGAGGTAGTCTTCGCGAATGGGGTGGAAGACGTCGAGGGCGACGGCGGGGCCGTCGAGGGCGACGACGCGGTGAGGAACACCGCCGGGAATGCGCCAGAGGTCGCCGGGTTCGAGGATCCGGGTGATGCCGCTGACGGTGAATTCGAGGCGGCCGGAGACGAGGTAGCCCATCTGCTCGTGCGGGTGGGAGTGTTCGGGGACGACGCCGCCGGGTTGGAACTCGACGACCGAGAGCATGATTCCCTGGCCAGCGGTGACGCGGAGATCGACACCGGGGAACAGGGGATGGTGCTTGCCGGAGCCGGCGGAGATGAAGTAGGCGTCGGCCGTCGGTTCGGAGGGGGTGTCGGACATCGAATCAACGTCCTCGGGGGTATCGGGCCATGACCCACTGGCCCCAGGCGGCGAGGAACTGGTTGCGATCGACCCCGAACAGTTGTTGCACCCCGGCGTCGAGCTGCTGCTTGCCGCCGAGCATCCCTCGGACAAAGGGGCCGAAGGCGCGAGGATTGGCGGTCGAGAGCCATTCCAGAAGACTGAACCCGAGGGCCCGGGTGTCGTCGGGGGGGAGTTGATCGCCGAGGGCCTCGGCCGATTTGGTGGTCCAGCCGAGCTGCGAGGCCCGGACGGTGGCCGTGCGGAGACGAGCGACGTAGGGGCTTCGCGGTTCGAGCTTCGAGGCCAGGAAGGCTCCGTAGCCGAGCGCGAGCCATTGCGGGGCGTTGGCATCGCTTCGGGCGACGGCACCGGCGGCGAGTTGCTCGACGAGGAGGAAATCGAGGCTGCGATCGACGGCGGCATCGCTCGCCTCGCCGCCGCCGAAGGGGTCAAGGGCGACGAGATACGGGGTTTCGTCGCGCAGGTCGGCGCGGCCTTGTTCGCTATCGAGCGGTTCCTGGCGGGCGACGGTGCGGACGAACTCGGCGTAGTGGTTGCGATCGGTGAAGACGTAAACGCTGACCTGCAACGGGCCGAAGGGGGCGGTCTGTCCAGGCCGGGTCAGCATGGGCTGGATGGTTTCGGCCGCCTTGTCGAGGGTCTTGACCGTGGCGTTGCTTCGGGATTCGGGCAGGCCGCCAAAAAGGAGGAATCGCTTGCCGGCGGTCGGCTCGGGAAGTTCGCCGGCCCCGGCCTGGGCCCAGCGGAGCGTCGCGGTTTCGGTGAGGCGCTGCCGACGTTCTTCGGGAGAGAGGCGAGCAAGGGCGGCGGCGCGGAGCTGGTCGGGAGAGACGGCGACCTCGGTCAGCGGAGCGCCGGGATTGGCTCCGGCGTCGAGCAGGGCGCCGGCGGCGATCCAGGCCTCGATTCGGGCGATCGTCTCGGGAGCGAGGTTCGTGTTGCCGGGGGGCATTTTGGGGGTACTCTCCCCCTTGACGCGGAGGAGCAGTTCGCTGGCGTCGGGATTACGGGCCTCGATGACGGCGCCGGACTCGGCCCCGGTCATCAAGGCGCGGAAGGTGCTGAGGTCGAAGCCGCCTCGGCGATCCTCGGCATTGTGGCACCGGATGCAGTTGGCCACGAGAACCGGGGCGACGTCGGTCGAGAATTTCGGAGCGTCGTCGGGGGCCTGTACAGCGGCAGGGGCGGGAGCGGGTTCGGGCGAGAACAGCGAGACGTTGCGAATGATCTGGTTGGGCTTGCAGGTCCGACAGGAGCGGAAGCCGGCAGCCTCGGCCGCGCCGAGAGTGGGGAACGAGAGGCGGTTCGACGGCGTCAGGCGACGGGCCGAGGAGCAATCGGGCTCGTGGTAGACCTTTGAGTTTTTGGAACCGACGACCAGACCGCCGCCGGTCTGCGCCCGAAGGCCAGAACTCGGGCCGGTGATAAGCAAGAACACGAGGGCGGCGGCGATCGAGGGGATCGAGATCGCCAACGTCGGGAGTCGTCGCCGCATTTGCGCACGCTCCGGGAGAGCCGACGGGTCGGGGATGATTGCATTCGATTTTGGCCCATCGGCCGGAGCAACGCAAGGCCGAGCCGACACGGCTCGGGGTTTGTGATTGGCGGGTCCTCCGCGGCGGTTGCTGGACAAAGGGGGGCGGCTGGCGTAAGAGTTGGGCAACACACCGTTCGATTTCCTGGCCGGGCGATTGAGTACGCTGATCGGCTCCCGAACCGAGGCAGACCGCGATGGACGCCGATGGACCGCTGACCCCGTTGCGATTCACTCCGATCTTGAAGCGCCTGATCTGGGGGGGGCGTCGCCTGGGGTCGAAGCTGCACAAGGACCTCGGCCCGGAGGATGATTACGCGGAATCGTGGGAGTTGTCGGACCATCGGCACGGCCAGAGCGTCGTGGCCGAGGGGCCGCTGGCCGGATCGACCCTGCACGAGCTGGTCATCGCGCGCGGGCCGGATCTGCTGGGGGAGGCCGTTGGGCCTCGGGAGCAGTTCCCGCTGCTGGTGAAATTTCTCGACGCGCATCAGGTGCTGTCGGTGCAGGTTCATCCGGACGATGCGCAAGGCCGACGCCTGGCCGACGACAACGGCAAGACCGAGGCGTGGGTGGTGATCGACGCCGAGCCGGGCAGCCTCATTTACGCGGGCCTGAAGTCAGGGGTCGATCGGGCCGGGTTTGCCGAGGCCCTGGAACACGGTCGGATTGCCGAGGTGCTGCACGCCTTCGAGCCGAAGGCGGGAGACTGCATTTTCATTCCGGCCGGCACGGTGCATGCGATCGGCGCGGGGGTCTTGCTGGCGGAGGTGCAGCAGATGTCCGACGCGACCTTCCGCGTGGATGACTGGGGCCGAGTCGGGCCGGACGGCTCTCCTCGGACGTTGCACCAGGCCGAGGCGCTGGAGGTGACCGACTACGAGCGAGGCCCGGTTGATCCGGTCCGATCGCGGCTTGATCTGATCGACGGTGGGACGCACGAGCCGATGATTCGATGTCCGTACTTTGCGATCGATCGGTATGTTTTGACTGGGCCGTCTCGCATCGGCGATCCCCAGAAGGGACGGTTCACGGCCCTGATCGGTCTGGGGGGGAAGGTGAACGTCTCGCACGAGGGGCAAGGGTATCCGATCGAGCTGGGGCAGACGTTGCTCTTGCCGGCGTCGGTCGGAGCCTGCCCAATCGAACCGAGCGGCGAGGGTGAGGCGATCGTGTTAACCTGCACCGTCCCTTGAGCGTGCTCCTGACTGGCTGCAACGCTGAGTCGGCGGGATGGGATTGGTTGGGAGTGGAGAGACGCGATCGTGTCAGCCTTGCCTGGGGAGCCCGGATCGATCCCCCCTGCCCTGGTGAATCGGCCGTCGTCCTGGCGGTTTTTGCTCGGAGCGATCGGCGCCGCCGGATCGTTCCGGGCGCTGGTTCTGGCGATTGTCGGCCTGCAACTGACCGTCGTCGGCTGGGGGGCGATCGACGGGATGAGCCGCAACGAGCTGGGGACGATCCGACGCGCGATGCTCGGCCCTCGGCCGGAGATCGAACGGTTCGAAGGGCGGGATGCAGTGCAGGTGGCGCTGGCACGATCGGCGAGGACGATCCTCGACCCGATCCGGGTGGTTTCGGGGCCGGTCGGCAGCCTGCTGGCGATTGATCCGGGGCGGACCGGGCCGGGGCGATCGATCGGCGCGGCCCTCTGGGGACTGGTGGTCTGGGGGGTGATCGGCGGGGCGATCGGACGGCTGGCGGTGGGACGTCTGAACCCGGTGGGTGAGCCGGTCGGGGTCTGGTCGGCCGTCCGGTTCATGGGGCGTCGGCTCCGGAGCGTGCTGGCGGCGCCGCTGGGGGTGATGGTCGTGGTCGGCCTGCTGGCGATTCCGGCGGTGCTGATCGGCCTGATGATTGCTTTGGGAGGCGCGGGAGCCGAGGCGATCGGGAGCCGGTTGCTGGTCGTTCCCCTGCTGCTGGCGATTCCATCGGCCTTGCTGGTGATCTTGCTGCTCGTCGGCTGGCCTCTCATGGTGCTCACGGTGGCGGTGGAGGGGGAAGACGGTTTCGAGGCGGTGAGCCGAACCGTGAGCTACCTGAGGCAACGGGCGGGCGTGTTCGTCGGCTCGATTGTGCTGAGCGGCGCGGCGGGGGCCGTTGGGTTGGTTCTGGTGTCGCAATTGGCCCGCCTGGTGGTGCATCTGGCGGGATGGGGCCTGGCGATCGGTGGGCCGAGCGACCGGATCGCGCCGGGCTTTGCGTGGTCGGGGAGCGGTCTGGGATCGTGGCCGGCGGGGTGGAACGGGTGGCGAGCGGGGATCGGTCTGGTGCTGCACGGCTGGGCGTTTAGTTTCGTCTGGTCGGCGATGGCCCGGATTTACGTCGTTTTGCGTCAGGACGTGGACGGCACCCCCTGGCCCGACCTGTACCGACCCGAAGCCGAAGATGCCGAGCCGTTCGCTCCCGAGCCAACGAATCCTGCACCGTCGGCGTGAGATCGACCGATCTTGTTCGCCGTGGCGATCGAGCCTATAATCCGTTCAGAAGTTTCTGAAATGCCGCGTCGGATGGTCGTTCCGGGAGAGGTCTGGCTCGGAGTGGTCGGTTGATGAGCCGCGTCGATTCCAGTGCTGGTTCGCTTCGCGTGGGAGCCGTGAGGTACCTGAACGCGAAGCCGTTATATTTCGGGCTCGAACGCCTTGCGCCCGGGATCCGGCTGGAGATGGACTTGCCGAGCCTGCTGGCCGATCGCCTGGCGGGCGGGTCGCTGGACGTGGCCTTGATTCCGTCGGTCGAGTACCTGCGGGGTGCGACGTTCGGCTACCGGATCATTCCGGGGCTGGCGATTGCCTCGGGGGGGCCGGTGCGGAGCGTCAAGCTGTACAGTCGGGTGCCGTTTTCCCGGATTGATCGGCTGGCCTTGGATGAAGGGTCGCGAACGAGCCAGGCGCTGGCCCGCGTCTGGCTGGATGAGGCGCACGGTGTCCGGCCGTCGATCATCGAGAATCTGCCGATGGGCGTGCCGGTGCAGGAAAGCACGGCCGACGCGGTGCTTTTGATCGGCGATCGCGCCATGCGAGACCCCGACGAGCGGTTTCATGCGGTGGTGGATCTGGCCTCGGCCTGGCGATCGTTGACCGGCCTGCCGTTCGTGTTTGCCTTGTGGGTTGCCCGATCGGGGGTCGACCTGGGAGACTTGCCCGAGGTGTTGCTGCGCTCCCGAGCCGAGGGGCTGGCGCACGTCGATCAGATTGCCGAGCAGATTGGTCCCGGGCTCGGCCTGACGCGAGCCGAGTGCATTGAGTACCTGACCCGGAATATTTCGTACGATCTGGGGGAACCGGAGGTTGCCGCCCTCCGCCTGTTCGCCCGGAAAGCCGCTGCGCTGGGGCTCGCCCCGGAGGATGTGGATCTTGCCTTCGCCAACACCCAACGTCTCCCGGATTTTGCAGCGCGCCGTTGACGGCGAGCGTCTCTCGTTCGAAGACGGGGTCACCCTGTTGAAAGAGGGGGACCTGCTGTCGCTCGGCCGCGCTGCCGACGCCGTGTGCAAACGGCTCCATCCCGAGCCGTACCGCACGTACAACATCGACCGGAATATCAACTATTCGAACGTCTGCGCGGCGATCTGCCACTTCTGCGCCTTCTACCGGAAGGTCGGCGATACCGACGCCTATGTGCTTGATCGCGAGGTCCTGCTCGACAAGATCCGGGAAACCGTGGAGCTGGGCGGCGATCAGATCTTGATGCAAGGGGGGCTGCATCCGGAGCTGCCGTTCGACTGGTACATCGACCTCTTGCACGACATCAAGGCGGCCTATCCGCAGGTCAACGTGCACGGCTTCAGCCCGCCGGAAATTCACTTCCTGGCGAAGAAGTTCAAGATGCCCGTGATTGAGGTCCTGCGCCGGTTCAAGGAGGCTGGTTTGGGGAGCCTTCCGGGAGGCGGCGGCGAAATTCTGGTCGATCGCGTTCGGAAGATCCTGACCAAGGGGAAGGTGCTGAGCGACGACTGGCTGGCGGTCCATCGCGCCTGGCACGAACTGGGTGGGATCTCGACAGCGACGATGATGTTCGGCCACGTCGAGACGCTGGAAGAGCGGATTGAGCACCTGGAGCGCTGCCGACAGCTTCAGGATGAGACCGGCGGGTTGACGGCCTTCATCTCCTGGACCTTCCAGCCGGACAACACCGAGATGGCCGACGTGCCCGCGCAGGGGGCGTTTGAATACCTCCGCGTGCAGGCCGTGACCCGCTTGTATCTCGACTCGATCCCCAACATTCAGTCGTCCTGGGTGACGCAAGGCCCGGCGATCGGCGGCCTGGCGCTGTACTTCGGCGCGAATGACATGGGCAGCCTGATGATCGAGGAGAATGTCGTCTCGCAGGCCGGCACGGTCTTCCAGCTTTCGGTCGACGAGATCAAGCGGGCGATTCGGGAAGCCGGGTACATTCCTCGCCAGCGGAACGTCTATTACGAATACATCGACGCCGACCCGAAGACGGAGCTGGCCGGATCGCCGTTGACGGTGGTGTGACGCGGTTTCCGTCCGACTGGATCGCCCCTGCCGGAAATCGGGGACTTCCTCCTCTCGTCGTAGACCTTCCACTTACAAATGGTGGGTGTTTCCTGGGTGGCCCCGGTTGCTCGCCAACCGGGGTCGCGTAGCGACGAGCGGTCTCGGTGCGGCCTCCCGTCGCCTCTTGCGGCTGCGCCGCCCCGGTTGGCGAGCAACCGGGGCCACCCAGGCCAAAGGGGCGACGCATCATTTGAGGGTGGAAGCGGTACTCACCAAAAGTGCATCGCCGGGACGTTGTGATCCTCCCGTCCGGACCGGTCATCTCCTTTCCCGGCCTACCCGGTCTGGCTAGAATGGCAGAGATTGTCAGAAGTGGGCGGTGTTGAGCCGCGCTTCTCTGGTGGTTCTTGCGCCCAGGTCGAGCCGTCCCGATGATTCAGGTCGAGCAGCTTTGCAAGGCGTTCCTCGACTACCGACGGGGCTGGATCCCGGCGGTGCAGGACGTGAGTTTCGAGTGCGTTCCCGGTCAGATTTTCGGACTGCTGGGACCGAACGGAGCGGGGAAGACGACCACCCTGCGGATTCTGAGCACGGTCTTGCGGCCGACCGGAGGCCGGGCGATCGTGGCCGGGCACGATGTGGTGAAGGAGCCGGAGGAAGTTCGCACGAAGATCGGCTTCATGTCGTCGGGCACGGGGGTCTACGACCGGATGACCGCCTGGGAGCTGGTGGCGTACTTCGGCGGCTTGTACGGGATCGAGGGGGCGACGCTGAAGGATCGGATGGAGCAGATCTTCGACTGGCTCCAGATGAACGACTTTCGGGACGTGCTCGGCTCGAAGATGTCGACCGGGATGAAGCAAAAAGTCTCGATCGCCCGGACGATCATTCACGACCCGCCGGTCTTGATCTTCGATGAGCCGACCTCGGGCCTTGACGTGCTGGTCGCCCGCGCCGTCCTGTTGAAGATCATGGAGCTGCGGGACCGGGGAAAAACGATCATCTTCTCGACCCACTCGATGCAGGAAGTGACCAAGCTCTGCGATCGGGTCGCCATCATCTACAAGGGGCGTCTCCAGGCCGACGGCCAGCCCGGCGAACTGCTGGAGCGCTTCGGGCAGCCCGACCTGGAGGAGCTATTCTTCCACCTGGTCGAACGTGCCGATGCCGAGGCGGTGGCCTCGGCCTGAGCGGCAAATTCTCACGTCATTGATCCACAAGGCCCCGAGCCCAACATCCCATGCGATGGTCCCGCATTCGTTTGATTTTCGGCCGAGAGCTGCGTGATCAGCTCCGCGACCGCCGGACCCTCTTCATGATCTTCGGGCTTCCGGTGTTGCTCTATCCGATCCTCGGCTTCACGGTGAAGGAGCTGACGGCGGCCTTCGAGCAACGGCCGAGGCGGGTGGTGGTTGTCGGCGCGGAGCACTTGCCCGAGGAACCGCCGCTGCTGGTCACGATCGAGACGGATGAGCGGGAGGTCGTCCAGTTCAATCCGGTCTTCTCGGATGGGGTGTCTCAGGGGTTGCTCTTGGTGGAACAGGTCCCCTCGGACTCGTACCTGTCGGACCCGTCGGCCCAGCTTGAGGCCATGAGACAGGGACAGGCCGACGTGATCGTCGAGATTCCGGCCGAGGTCCGCCAGCAAATTGAACGGCTGGAGCAGCCGACGTTCCGCATCGCCTTCCTGAGGGCCGACGAACAGAGCCTGGCCACCTATCAGACGGTCGAGGCGATCATCAAACGCTGGCAAGACGCGATTGTCGCCCAACGGCTCGCGGCCGACGAGAAGCCGGCCGAGTACATCGCACCGATCGACGTGCAGGGGGTGGACCTGGCGCGGCAGGTGCTCGGCTCATCGACCTCGGGGGCGAGTGTCTGGGCTCGACTCTTTCCGTTCCTGCTGGTGATGATGGCCCTGACGGGGGCGTTTTACCCGGCGGTGGACCTGTGCGCCGGCGAAAAAGAGCGGGGGACGATGGAGACCCTGCTCATCAGCCCGGCGTACCGCAGCGAGATCGTGGTCGGCAAGTTCCTGACGATCATGGCCGCCAGCGTGGCCACGGCCCTGCTGAACCTGGCGAGCATGGGGGTGACGATGGGCTTTCTGGCCCGTCAGCTCGGCGCGGGGCTCGGCGGCGATGGAGGGCCGGGGATCGGCTCGCCCATGGACGAGCTGAGCCCGCCGTCGATCCTGGCCCTGGGGTGGATCATCGTCCTCCTGATCCCGCTGTCGGCCTTCTTCAGCGCGATCTGCCTGGCGTTGGCGGTTCTGGCGAGAAGCATGAAGGAGGGGCAGTATTATATGACCCCTCTTTATCTGATCGCCCTGCCGTTGATTTTCTTGACGTTGATGCCGGGGGTCGAGCTGACGCCGTTTTACAGCCTCGTGCCGATCACGGGGGTCTCGCTGCTGCTGAAGAAGCTGATGCTGGAACAGTATAACGAGGCGTTCCAGTACTTCTTGCCGGTGATGCTGTCGACCATCATTTATGGATTGCTCGCGCTGCGGTGGGCGGTCGGTCAGTTCCGATCGGAGGAGGTCCTGTTCCGCGAGGCGGAGCGGTTTGACCTCGCCTCGTGGTTCCGCCACCTGATCCGGGACCGAGGCCCGACCCCCACGGCGGGCCAGGCGATTGCGTGCTTCGTGATTATCCAGGCATGCGCCTGGTATACGTCGATGCTGCTGTTCGGGACGAATCCGCTGGTGGCGCTGGTGATTGGGCAGCTGGGGTTCATCCTGCTGCCGCCGCTGGTGATGACCTTCCTGTTCACGTCGAGCCCGAAACGGACGCTTCGGTTGCACTGGCCGGGCTGGGGAGCGGTGGCGCTGGGGGTTGGGCTGGCGTTGACCCTGAACCCGCTGACGGCCGAGCTGCGGCCGATCGTGATGGAACTGTTCCCGATGCCGAAGGCGATGGAACAGGCGCTCAAGGGCCTGGAAGCGGCGATCCCGAACGTGGCCACGGCGCTCCTGCTGTTTGCGATCATCCCGGCCATTTGCGAGGAGGTGGCCTTCCGGGGTCAGATTCTCTCAGGGCTGGAATCGACGCTGGGGAAATGGTCGTCGATCTTGCTTTCGGCCTTTTTGTTCGGGTTTTTGCATGTCTTGATCAGCTTGTTTCAGCAATTTTTCAACGCGACGTTGCTTGGGGTGGTGCTCGGCTGGTTGGCGATTCAGACCCGGAGCCTGCTACCGGCCATTGCCTTTCACCTGACGAACAATGCGCTGGCGGTGGTCGGCCCGTCGTTGGCGGTGGGCTGGCTCTACCGCGATCAGACGTTGTTCCTGTATCAATGGCACTGGGTCGCCCTGGGGGCGGTTGGTTCGGTCGCCTTGCTGGTCGTGCTTTCCCGGATCGATGCAGCGAGGCCCTCGGTCGTTGCGGCAGAACCGGTGATCGAAGCTGGAGAGACGGTCTCGGTGGGAGCCGGAGAGGTACGTGACCCCGATCGTGAGAACCGATGAGCACGACCGACCTGATCCTCGGCGCTCGCTATGTCTTCCCGGTCGAGGGAGATCCGATTGCCGATGGTCGCGTGACGATTCGGGAGGGCCGGATCGCGGCGGTGGGGCCTCCCGGCAATCGTTCGCCGGATGTCGAGCTGGGCAACGTCGCCATCATTCCGGGGCTGGTGAACGCTCACACGCATCTGGAACTGTCGTCGATTGATCCGGCGCGGGACGATCCGGCGTCGTGGCCCGAAGATGAGATCGAATGGCTGGGCCGGGTGATCGCGCACCGGAGGGAGAACCCGCTGGGATCACTCCGCGACGCGGTGGATCGGAACCTCGACGAGGCCTTGCGGGCCGGCACGACGATGCTGGCCGATACCACGAGCGCCGGGTTGAGCTGGGAGGCGATCGCCGGCGCGCCGGTTCGGGCGATCGTCTTCGCCGAACTGATCGGCCTGAAACGGATGCGGGGGCTGGAGACGAACCGGCAGGCGTGGGACTGGATCGCCTCGATCCAGCCCGCCGATCAGGTCTTTGCCAATGCGAAACCGGGGCTCAGCCCGCACGCGCCGTACAGCACGGCAGGCTGGCTCTACCACCGGGCCGCCAGCACGAGGATGCCGCTCTCAACCCATCTGGCCGAGCTTCCCGAGGAGCTGGAACTGCTGAAGGATCGGCGCGGTCGGCTCCGCGAATTTCTGGAAGACCTGGGCGCCTGGGATGACGATTGGGAGCCGATCAGCCCCGAGCCGGCCGACTATATTCGCCGCGGAGCGCTGCGGGAGGCCGACTGGATTGTGGCGCACGGCACCTATCTGGAGCCTGACGACTTCTGGCAGCTTCGCCCCGAGGCCGCGGCCGACGGCCACCGGGTCGCCGTGGCGTTTTGCCCTCGGACGCATGCCCGGTTCGGTCATCGGCCGCACCCGTACCGGGAGATGCTGGAGCGCGGGGTGGTGGTGTGCCTAGGGACCGATAGCCTGGCCTCGACGCCAAGCCTGAGCATTCTGGACGAGATGCGGTTTCTTCATCGGCTTGACCCGAGCCTGGGTGGTCCCTTGCTGTTGACGATGGGGACGTTGTTCGGCGCCTGGGCCTTGCGGGCGGAGACGGTGACGGGCAGCCTGAAGCCGGGCAAATCGGGGGATCTGGCGATCGTCTCGCTGCCGGATCGGGAGAGCGACGATCCGTACGCCCTGTTACTCGACTCGGACTTGCCAGTGGTTGCCTCGGCCTTCGAGGGGCGGTTTCGGGCCGATCCCGACTGGCGAGTCGGAGCGGAGTTGCCTGAGGGCAGGCTCGGGTAATGCCGTGTGATTGTCCAGGAGTCGCGCTCAAGGCGTCGTCCTGGACTGAACTCCGAGGATGACTCCCGGGTGACATCGCACCGCGATATGGTCGGTGAGGTCAACCTCGACCTCATGTCGGAGCCGCAGGGCGCGGCGCAAGTGGTCGCCGACCGCGTGAAGGCGTTCGGTCATGAGCCCAAGGTGGCAACCCGGCTCGCCGCAGCAAAAAGGCGAGCCCTCGGGATGCAAGTGCAGCGTTGCCCAGACCGCGAACCGGTGCGGAGGACGGCCGAGGGCCTCCACGGCGTCGACGCAGAACCAGAGGCCGGGGAGAGGCAAGCCGCAAATCTCGGTGATCGCCTGTTCGACGAGTCGCGTCAGTTCGCACCGCGAACGCTTGCCCACCCTTGCGGGGGGATATTGTTCGAACGATCCGTGGAACGGGGGAGGCGGATCAGGACTCGCTGGAGGCGGAGGCTGCCGCGGCGGCCTTGTCCTGGCGGATCTTGCGGGGTTTCGGGCGGCTCTTGCCATACGATTTTCGGAACAGCTTGCCGCGCTTGGAACGCTTGTCACCCTTGCCCATCGGCGGGTCGTCCTTTCGAGGATCAAGGCTCAAACGATCGACGCGCCGGCCGTTCGGTGGCAGAGGAGCGTCGAGCATCATCACGATTGGGATGGAAACCCTTATCATACCGGCACGTCACGAGCGATTCCAGGCCGCTCGGTGGGGGAAATTGAGGCGAAGACGGTTCTCGGGGAGAATCGGCTCAGAATTCCATCTGCTCGAAGGCCCGGATGCCGATGCGCATGGGGACAATGGTGGCGACGGCCCCCACGATGAGGCTGAACGAGACGGCGAGGAGGAGCCGTCGGTAGAGGACCTCGTGCGAGCCGCCGAACATCAGGGCGACCTCGCTGCCAATCCCGGCGAAATAGAGGTGGCTGAGGATCGCCGGGGGAGCGATCACCAGGACGATGAAGGCAAGGCTGACCAGCAGGTTCAGGGTACCACCGAACCCGGCGGCGATCTTCGACGGGTCGTCCTCGCGGAGGTTCGGCAGCCGAGCCCCCAGGCCGACACTGATGGCCGAAAGGCCGAAGCAAAGCACGGCCACGATCGCCGCTTGCAGCAGAAGCATCACGAGACCGACCTTGAGCATCAGGCCGCTCAGGAGGATGAGAAGCTCGGTCGCCACCAGCGAAATTCCGGCGGCGAAAGCGAACTTGCCCCAGATGATCGACGACCGCCGAACCGGAAAGAGCCCCAGGAGCCAGAGGTTCCGCCCTTCGAGCGAGAGCATCGGGAAGATGAACCGGCTGGTGAAGGTTGAAAGGATCAGCGCCGTGACCGCCAGGTTCAGGAAGCTCAACAGGTTGCGGAAGTAGGGGCTCTGGACGTCGTAGCCGAGCCGACGGATGTTGATGAAGTAGAACGCAAGGAGGCCGAAGAAGATGAGGAACTGCGACCACTGGGTCGGGTCGCGGCGGAAGGTGCGAAGGTCCTTGAGGATCAAGAGGCGGATCGGCTCTCGGATGAAACCAAAAAGGCGGTGGAAGGCGGCGTCGATGCCGTACCAGCCGAAGTGGCGGCGGGCCGATCGGCCACCGAGAACCCGACTGTAGCCGGTCCGGTAGAGGTCTCGGGCGACGACGGCCGCGGCCAGGTAAGCCAGGCCGGCATGGGCGCAGATGACCATGAGGTAAAAGAGGCCGTCGCGCCACTGCCCCTCGGCCGACCGGAGCAGGCCGGCGGCCATCCATCGGCTGGGCAAGAGCCGGTTGGTGCTGAATTCGAGCCGACCGAGCAGGGCGTTCATCCACTCGTACGAGAGGGTCGAACCGGGAGTCGTCCAGACCCGAGCGGCGGTGTAGACGAGTCCGCCGAGCATCAGGGCGATCGTGCCGAGCAAGACCGACTTGCGCTGCCGGGGCAAGAGATTGGCCAGCAAGATCGCGCCGATCGCTCCGACTCCGCCGGGAATGATCACGAAGGCCAGGTGATAGGCCAGCGCGATCAGGTAGAACGGCCAGGGAGCCATCGACCGGATGCCGTAAGCGACCATCATCGGACTGCCGAGGAGGAGGAATCCCCAGCTCGAAAAGACCATCGCTTCAAGAAATTTATGAGCGAAGACACGGTCCTCGGTCGCCGGGGTGGCGAGCAAGAAACCGGCCTCTCGACTGCGAAACAACGCGGCGTAGAGGATGATGCCCGTCGAGACGAGCAGCATGATCAGGAGCGAGAGGAAAAAGAGGCTGAACAGGTACTCGACGATCTCGCCGGTGACCTTCAGGTACTCCTTCAGGAACCCGAACCCTTCGAAAAAGAGCAGGAACAGCCCTGACCAGAAGATCGCCGAGCAGATGAGGATCGTGATGAGCCTCAGCCGAGACTCGGCCACGAGCGAGTCGAGCAGGTTCACCAGCAACCGGCGCCGGAGGAACCCGAAGCCCCGCGAAACGCGCAGAGCGGTCGCCATCGGCGGAGGGGAGGGATCGGGGGCGGATCGGCTTCGAAGTCGGCCTCGGATCACGGCAGACGGTCCCCCAGCTCGATGGCCTCGGAAGGGGAATGGGCGGTCGATCCGGAACCGGAGTCGCCGTTGGAGTCACTCGGAGCCGAGGGAGCCGAGAGCCTCGGCCGGTCGCCGCTGGTGAGCTTCAAGAACAGGTCTTCGAGGGGGCCGTGCATCTGGGCTCGCTCGCGGATCTCGGCCAGCGAGCCGGTCATGAGCATCTTGCCGCGGTCGATGATGCCGATGGTGTCGGCCAGCTCCTCGGCGATGGCCAGGAGGTGGGTCGACATCAGGACGGCCACGCCGGAGCGGGCCTGAGAAACGAACAGGTCCTTGACGATCCGGCCGCTGCGGGGATCGAGCCCGACCAGGGGCTCGTCGACGATCAGGACCTTCGGCTCGTGGACCAGGGCCGAGGCGAAGACGACGCGCTGCTTCATGCCGTGCGAGTAGTTCTCGCAAAGTTCGTCGATGTAGTCGCGCATCTCGAAGATGTCGATCAGTTCCTCGATCTTCGCCGAGGCGTGGCGGCGGTCGAGGCCGTACATCTCGACCACGAACCGGAGGAACTCGCGTCCGGTGAGCTTCTCATACAGATACGGCTGATCCGGTACATAGGCGATTAATTGCCGGGCCTCTCGGCTACTGCTGGGGAAACCGCCGATGCGGACCGTCCCGGAACTGGGGGTCAAGAGGCCGCAGAGCATCTTGATGGTGGTGGTCTTGCCCGCGCCGTTGGGTCCGAGGAAGGCGAACAGCTCTCCGGCCCGGACCTGGAGATCGAGCCCGTCGACGGCTTTCTTGCGTCCGAAGCTCTTGGTCACGCCGATCAGCTCGATCATCACCGGCCCCCCGGGATGTTGCCGGATCGGTTGCCGAGGGATTCGGGAGCCGCGGGAACGCGCTCCATGACGAGGTTGACGATCATCAAGGGCACCTCTTGGCGGATCACGAGGCCATCGGAGGCCCTGGCCCAGGTGCGGGCTGTGAGGCCCCGCATCCGGGTCACGACGAGATAGGTCGGCACGAGGCTGTCCTGCCAGGGGATCATGACGTTGCGGTTGGTAACCTCGACGTGAACCGTCTCGACCCGACCGGTCAACGGGCTGACAACCCGACTCTCCCATCGTTGGCCAACGTGCAAGCCGGGAATGCGCTCCAGCGGTGAGAGCGAATTCTGGACCATGCCCCGCGCCTGATAGGGGAAGGTGAAGGTCCGCTTGCCGAAGATCAGGAGCGGGCCTCGGGCGGTGATGACGATCTCGTCGCTGGCCACATGCCCTTCAAGCACGAGCAATTCCGTCTCGTCCCCCTCGATTCGAACCGATGATCGCAGGACGTTGAGATTTCCGGCCGAATCGACCCCGATGACGCTGCGAATCTCCAGGCGCTCGTTGCCGGCCGACTCCAGGGGAGTGCGATCGAGCAAGGCGCCGGCGTCGAGCGTCACGACACTCTCGAAGCGGACGTGGCCGTCGCGCTGGCGCTTCGTCTCGGTCACGGCCTGGCCGACGGCCGTCAGGTCGTCCGGCCCGTCACTCTCGGGGTCGGGAACCATCAGGTTCCATCGGGTCGGTCCTTTTGTGTCGTCGGCCTGCGCGATGTCTCGCATGTCCGGAGGAGGACCGACGAGCAGATCGGGCAAAACATCACGGACCAGCAAGGCCGACGCGGCGACCGACCAGAATACGAGCATTCCGAGCGAGACGAGTCGAGGGGGCATGGTGAAGGGCTCCGGCTCCGTCCGCGATCGTTTCGAGCGGAATTCAGCACGGCGGCAGGACAGCCCTTTGCATCATACGAACCCCCCTCCCCTCCGAACAAGGGAGCCCTTCACCTGGCTCCTCGACCCTCGCCGGCCGGCGTTTGCCGCCTCGGACGACTCCCTCCACCACGACATTCGCGCAACCTCGGCACCGGCCGATTTCTCCCCAGAGGCGGGAATCCTGCTCGACGTTGCCTGAAACAAACAGGTTCACACCATCAGATGGCCGAACAATGCGTGGTTGCATGTCGAATTTCGCGGAATCACGCGATTTTTGATGGTCGGACGGTTGATCGATTGGCTATCCTGGTTGACAGCACGCGTTGAGATTGACCTCGTTGCGAATGGTCCTTATGACTGGGAATCGCGTCTGATGCGAGCCCTTGCGTTGGCACCGCCGACTCGGTGGATGCGTCTGGTTTCGGGCATGCTGGCCTTCCTGCTGCTGGCGGGAGTGTGCCCCCGAGCCGAGGCGGAGTCGTTACCGATCTATAAGGTGGTGGACCTGGGGCCGATGGATGCCTCGGCCTGGAGCACGGGCGCGGCGATCAGCGCGACGGGCCAGGTGGCCGGAACGGCGCAGACTCCGGGATCGTCGCAGGCGTTTCTGGGATCGCCCGGGGGCTCGGTGCAGATTCTCGGCTCGCTCGCAGGAGAGCGGGGCAAGAGTCAAGGGCTGGGGATCAGTGGCAGCAATGTGGTGGTCGGGGTCAGCGACTTCGGCGAAGGATCTCGCCGCGCCTTTCGATCCAGCGGCGGAGCAATGGTGAACCTGGGGACCTTGTCCGGCGGTTCCTGGAGCGAGGCGGTGGCCATCAACGCTGCTGGCGAGATTGCCGGCCACGGCGATCGAGAGGATGGTCGAACCGTGGCGTTCCGGATCACGACCGACGGCACCTTCGTCGAGCTGGGAACCCTGAACGGGGGCCTGTCGAGCCGGGCTTACGGCATCAATGCGAGCGGTCAGGTCGTGGGAGAGTCGGTCGATTGGTTCGGCGTGCGGCGGGCCTTTCTGGCCGATGACCTGGGGATGCACGCTGTCGGGACGCTTCCGGGAGGCGGGGGCAGCGTGGCCCGGGCAATTAATGACGACGGGTTGATTACGGGGTACGCGACCGACGCCTCGGGCCGCGACATGGCCTTTCTGGGGCGTCCCGGCGGCCTCGTGTCTCTGGGGCTTCTGCCCGGTGGTCGGTCGAGCTATGGCATGGGTATCAACGCGCGGGGAGACGTGGTCGGCCGAGTCTCGGGAAGTCTCGGCGCTCGGGCCTTCCTGTGGACCGCGACCGACGGAATGGTGGACCTGAACCACCTGATCGATCCCAATTCGGGATGGCTCCTGCAAACGGCCTCGGGCATCAACGATGCGGGAATGATTGTCGGGACCGGTTTGAAGGACGGGGTTTCGCGGGCCTTCTTGCTCGAATTGAGGACTTCGGGATCGCCGGACCCGGGAGGGGGATCGACCGTCCATGCGACCCCCGAGCCCGGCTCAATCGTGCTGGTGCTGCTGGGGGCCTCGGGCGCAGGAGCCTGGACCTGGCTTCGTCGGCGAGGGTCGAACCGCGGGCGGATCAGATCCGGGTGAACTGATTGCCGGCGTTGCGTCGGATCAGGCGACGCATCTCCAGAATCGCCATGGTGGCCATGACCTGAGACGGGGCCAGGCCGGTTCGGACGATCAGCTCGTCGATACCCCGAGGGAGGTCGTCGAGGTGGCCGAGGACCGCGCGCTCGTGGTCGGTCAGGGAAAGCTCGGCCGGATGGCGGACCTCGGGGGCTTCGGGCTCGCTGGAGACGGAGACGGCCCGGGCGAGCGGCCCGAGTTCTTCGAGGATGTCATCGACGGTTTCGACGAGCCGGGCACCGTCTCGGATCAGGGCGTGGCAGCCTCGGCTGGTGATGCTGTCGATCGGGCCGGGGACGGCGAAGACCTCGCGGTTCTGCTCCATTGCGTGGTGAGCCGATGAGAGGGAGCCGCTGCGAGGGGCGGCCTCGACGACCACGACCCCGAGGCAGAGCCCGGCAATCAGACGGTTGCGCTGGGGAAAGAGCCCGGCGAGGGGCTTCTGTTCCATCGGCTGTTCGCTGACGACCGCCCCCGAGGCGGCGACCTCGGCCGCGAGTTCGGCGTGCTCGGGAGGGTAGATCGAGCCGAGGCCGTTGCCGAGGACGCCGATCGTTCGGCCCCCGGCGCGAAGGGCTCCCCGGTGGGCGGCGGCGTCGATCCCCCGGGCCAGGCCCGAGACGACCGTCAGGCCGACCCGGGCGAGCGATCCGGCCAGGCGCTCTGCGATCCTCATGCCGTAGGGGGTTGCCTTGCGAGCGCCGACCAGGGCGATGGCGAGCGAGTCGGTCGGCAGCAAGGTTCCCCGGACGTAGAGCAAGGCGGGCGGGTCGGAGATCGACTTCAAGGGCTCTGGGTACTCAGGATCATCGAACGGGATGGGCCGAACCCCCTGTTGGCGGCAGCGCTGGAGTTCGACCTCGGGGTCGAGGTCGCGGCGGGCCGAGACAATTTTCTCGGCCAGTTTCGGGCCGACGCCGGGCACCCGCTTCAGGTCGGCGAGGGAGGCCGAGAGGACCTTGCCGGCGCTGCCGAAGGAATCGAGCAGGGCGCGGCTGGTCAGGGGGCCGATGCCGGGGATCATCGCCAGGCAGAGCAGGTCGAGCAGGGAGCGATCGTCGCCGGAATCGGAGTCGGGCACGGGCGGTCTCGGGCAGAACGGCAGGGGAACTTGAGGCCGGGCGGGACAACGCCGGGCAGACGCACACCGGTCGGGATTGTAGCCGGGGCCGAGCCGATGAGGCAATCGTGCGTCTGAGGGGCTGCTGGGACTGGCCAAGGGGGGGCGATCCCTGGTATCTTCAATGACGCAGGAACGCCCCCGCCCGATTTAGCCGTCCCCGCGAGGCTCACGGCGGCGCCGAAGGAGTGGTCCCCGGTCGAGTGACCGATCGGAGCGACCCGCGTCTCCTCCCCGGACTCCGTCCATCGCCCGAGCGGCCCTTACGCCCGAGCGGCCCTGATGCCCGCGGGGGATTGATCGCCATGGCTGTAGAACGCGATCTTTTCGAAGAAGAACAAGAGATGGTCGCCATGAGTTTCGGCGACCACATTGAAGAACTCCGATTGCGCCTGGTTCTGGCCCTGCTCGGCCTGGTCGTGGGCGTGATCCTGTCGTTGATCCCGCCCCTGAACCTTGGCTACCACGTCATGCAGGGGATGCAGAATCCGGCTCAGGAAGCGCTGGAGGCCTACCACATACGGCAGACCACGGAGCGGATGGCCGACGCGGAACGCAGGGCGACCTACACCGAGATGCCCGCCCGGATTTCGGCCGCCGCCCTGGTGGCTGCCCTGCGTGAGGTGGCCCCGAGTGTCGCCTTGCCCGAGGACGATCCCGAGGCGCTGGAAGGCCGATATGTGGAACTGCCGATGCAGATCCGCGAGGCGGCCACGATCGATATGGTCAACACCAACGTCCAGCGTCAGAAGGCCCTGATCGCGCTCCGGCCCATGGAAACGGTGATCATCTGGTTCACGGTCTGCATCATCACCGGCCTGGTGATCGTCAGCCCCTGGGTCTTCTACCAGCTCTGGGCGTTTGTGGCGGCTGGGCTCTACCGGCACGAGCGGGCCACGGTTTACCGTTACCTGCCGTTCTCGGTGGGCCTGTTTCTGGGAGGGGTCTTCCTTTGCTACTTCGGGGTCCTGCCCCTGACCTTGCAGTTCTTGCTTCAGTTTAACATCTGGTTGAACGTGGAGCCGAGCCTCCAGCTCACCGCCTGGATGAGCTTCGCCACGCTGTTGCCGTTGGTCTTCGGGATCGGCTTTCAGTTGCCCCTGGTGATGCTCTTTGTCGGGAAGCTCGGGATCGTCTCGGCGCAGACCTTCCGAGAGAAGCGGAAATTCGCCCTGCTGGGAATCACCATCATTGCATCGATGCTGACCCCGGCCGACATCGTCAGCATGCTGATGCTCGCCTTTCCGATGGTGGGGCTCTACGAGCTGGGTGTGGTCCTGGTCGCCCGGGGTGAGCAGTCGGCAGCGAAGGCCGAGGCGTACTGATCGACGGCTCTGAGTGAGGCCCGACCGTGCTGGGCGGTCCGGCCTCGCTCAGGCGACAGGACCAAAGCCGCCCAAGGCAGGGCGAACGAACCTCGCAGTTGTTGGGAATTGGGT
The DNA here is from genome assembly GCF_009177065.1 of Tautonia marina. Taxonomy (NCBI): domain Bacteria; kingdom Pseudomonadati; phylum Planctomycetota; class Planctomycetia; order Isosphaerales; family Isosphaeraceae; genus Tautonia; species Tautonia marina. The sequence continues at coordinate 55,682 of NZ_WEZF01000008.1, read as the reverse complement.
TCAAGCGATGAAATCGCTGATCGTCATTCTGCACAACCTGGTCGCCCGGAAGGAGCGTCGGAATCTTCAGATCCTGGTGCAACTGCTCCTGGCCGTGTCGCTCCTGGTAGTGGTGTTTACGGTCGGGTTTCATCTGATCAGCGAGTACGAAGGGAAGGAACATAGCTGGGTGACGGGGTTTTACTGGACCCTCGTCACCATGTCGACGCTCGGCTTTGGCGACATCACGTTCGAGTCGGACCTGGGGCGGGTGTTCTCGGTCGTGGTGTTGCTGAGCGGTACGGTGTTCATGCTGATCCTGATTCCGTTTACCTTCATCCAGTTTTTCTTTGTGCCGTGGATGGACGCCCAGGCCGCCGCCCGAGCGCCGAGGGCCCTGTCTCCCCAAACGCACGGCCATGTGGTGCTGACGACCCTGGGTCCGATTGAAGGGCCACTGATTCGTAAGCTGGACCAATCGCACCTGGAGTATGTCATCCTCGTTTCCGAGTTGAGCGAAGCCCTGAAGCTGCACGATCAGGGCTACCGAGTCATGCTCGGCGATCTGGATGATCCGGAAACGTATCGGCGGGTCCGGGTGGATCAGGCGGCCCTGGTCGCCACGACTCGCGGTGACATGAGCAATACGAACGTGGCCTTCACCGTTCGAGAAATTTCCGAGACGGTGCCGATTGTGGCCACGGCCTCGGCGGCGGCTTCGGTCGATATTCTGGAGCTGGCCGGATGCAACCGGGTGTTGAGACTGGCCGATTTGCTGGGTCGGCAACTGGCGCTCTGCGTGCTGGGGCGGGATGCAAGGAGCCACGTGGTCGGCCAGGTGGGGGATTTGCTGATCGCCCAGTCGCTGGTTCGGGATACGCCGCTTGTGGGGCGGAACCTGCGTGATATTCGGCTCCGCGACCATGCGAACGTCAGCGTGGTCGGAGTCTGGGACCGGGGGCGGTTTCAGATTGCCAGCCCCGAGACCGTGATTCAGCCCACCTCGGTCTTGTTGCTCGCCGGTTCCCGGGCACAGCTTGATGATTACGATGCCCTGTTCTGTATCTACCGATCGCACGATGATCCGGTCTTGATTATCGGCGGCGGTCGGGTGGGGCTGGCCGTGGCGCGGGCCTTGCGAGCCGAGGGGATCGACTACCGAATCGTCGAGCGTCAAAAACGAAAGGTCCACAACTCGCCCGAGTTTGTTTTCGGAAACGCCGCCGAGCTGAAGGTTTTGAAGAAGGCGGGGATCGACAAGGCCTCGTCGGTCGTGATCACCACGAGAAGTGATGACGTCAACGTCTTCCTGACCATCTATTGCCGCCGCTTACGGCCAACGATCCAGATCCTCGCCCGATCGAACCTGGAGCGGAACGTTTCCACGCTGCATCGGGCGGGGGCGGATTTCGTGCTCTCGTATGCGTCGATGGGGGCGAATTCCATCTTCAACCTGTTGCAGAAGATGGACACGCTGATGCTCTCGGAGGGGCTCAGCGTGTTTCAGTTGCCCATTCCGCCGTCGATGATTGGGCGATCGTTGCAGGAGTGTGCCGTCCGTCAGGAAACCGGCTGCAACGTCATCGGCGTGGCGTCGAACGGCTCGCTGGAGATTAATCCCGACGCGAGCGCTCCGTTGCCCAGGGACGCGGAGTTGATCGTGGTTGGTGATTCCGAGTCGGAGCGTCGGTTCCTCGATGAGTTCGAGCCCTCGACCTGAATCTCGGGTTAACCGAGGACCGATGCCGGCAGCCAGGTTCCGTGAAAACCGTACGGAATCCGGCTAGGGATCAGGATGCGGGCGACGGGGCCTTCGTCAAACGCGAGGGTGTCGATCACAACCAGTTCGCTGGTTTCGCTGGCTTGATCAAAAACATAGGTGATCAGCCAGCCGTCATCTTCGGTCGTCGCGTCGGGTCGGGGCACGAAGACCCCTTCTCCGCCGAGACGGCCGGGCCCATGCGGGTGGTGGAGGATCGGACCCCCGTGCAGATCGACCTTGTGGAAGCCGGTCATCGCGCTGTCCATGACGTAACCGAAGCGGGATGGGCGGCCCATCACGGTGTCGTTGATTCGGGGGAACTCGCACGGGAGGTCGTCGAGCGTCTCCTCGGTGGTTGCGCCGGTAGCGAGGTTGAACCGCCAACGGTGCAGGCGAGGATCCTCGTCGATCGGGCCGGGGGCGTCCGGTCGTCCTTCGAGCGGGGGGCCTCCCATGCCGAGCGATCCGGGGAATCGCTCGTATCGGCAGGCGATCAGGACGATTTCATCCCCTTCCTCGAAGGCGTTGAGCGTGTGAAAGACGTAGCACGAGGGGGACTCGAACCACCGGATCTGCGAACCGTCTCCCTTGCGGGGGAGGATGCCGAACCGGGCGCCGCGGTCGGGTTCGAAGCTCAGGAAGGGGCCTCCCGAGAGCATTCGAACGAAATTGAAGGTCGCGGGCAGATCCATGAAAATCGCATGATGTTCCGTGATGGCGAAATCGTGCATCATCACGGGTTTGGGCAGATCGATGGGGGTGGTGGATTGAAGAGTTCCCTCGGCATCGACCACGCTGTACTGCAGATACGGTCGCACGGGCTGGTAGCCGAAGCAGAACATCTCGCCCGTCTGGGGGTCGATTTTCGGATGGGCGGTGAAGGCGTGCTTGAGCCTTCCCGCGAAGTCATACGGCCCGACCGTGCCGAGATCGGGCACCGAGATGATGTGAGGCTCCCCACCTTCCCACAACGCGAGCAGCTTGCCGTCGTGCCAGACGACCGAGGTGTTCGCCGCGTTCTTGAACATCGGCTTGCCCTGGGCCAGAAGCGCGGGGTTGGGCGGATTGCTCAGGCCTCCCCAGATCGCCCGTCCGGCCTCGCGTTCCTCGACAAACCCGTGTGTGCGAACCCATCGGTTGCGATAGCTTGCCTTGCCGCCGCGGAGCAAGACGCCGTGAAGCATGCCGTCGCCGTCGAACCAGTGGTAATTGCCGATCGGAGGAAACTGCGGATTCGGCCCGTTGCGCACGAACATTCCCTCCAGGGCTTCGGGAATGCGGCCCACGACGCGCAGGTTCTCCGCCTCGATCTCCTCGAAGACGGGGGCATAATTGCCGCTCAGAAACGGTGAATCGGGCCAGTTGTTCGCGTCGTCGTCCTGGGCTCGGCTGACGCGAGCCGAGGGGAGGCCGAGCGCTCCGACGACCGAGAGCGACCTGAGGATTTCTCTGCGATTGATCGGCATCGTGGATCTCCTCCCCCTTTCCGGGGCGATCGCGCTTGAATTCCTGATCGCTCGGCGAGTTGAGCGACGAGAGTGGTTCGCCAGGCAGTCCATTGTATTGCATCGCTCGGTCCTTGTCGTTCGGCACTCTTGGGTTGACTTGGCGATCTGGACGGCGACGATGCCAGAGAGGGGAACCGTTCTCCGGGGAGTTGCGCCACGATGTTTGTTCGATTGCTGTTGCTGTTGACGATTGTTCCAATCGTCGAACTCTTTGTCTTGCTGGCGGTCCACGGGGCGATTACCGAACGGTACAACTTCCAGACGGGGTTGCTCGTCACCGTCGGAGGGATTCTCGCGACGGGAATCCTGGGGGCGTCGCTCGCGCGATCGCAAGGGGTCGGAGTGATCCGGGAACTTCAGCAGTCGATCGCTCGGGGGCAGTTCCCGGCCCGTTCGTTGATTGATGGGGCCATGATTCTCGCCGGGGGGGCCATGCTGTTAACACCCGGATTTCTGACCGACCTGGTCGGACTGAGCTTGCTCATCCCTGTGACGCGAAACCTTTATCGTCGTATGCTCAATTCCTGGTTTCTTCGGTCGATTCAGCGAGGAGAAACCCGCGTGCGCTTTCACTCCCAATTCGCGCCGGGGCCGGAGCGGTTCGAACGGGAACCGGGGGCGTTTCGAGGGCCGGTGATCGACGTGACACCGGAGGATCGGGACTGAGCCGTGGCAAGCGGTCTTTGTCGCATGGGCCGACACTCGGCGAGGAATTCCAGCCCCTTTCCGTGGTTGACATCCTGATCGTGCGCCTACAGTAGCGAAGGAGGGTTCGGGAGCCTTGTCATCCCGGCCGATTCCAGCGATGTCGAACCCTTGAAGGAGTTGCTCATGGCGACCGGACTTGACGACACCCGGACCTGGCCCGATCTGGCGATCGGCCTTTACGACCGGCTCACAGGACGTGGGTCTGAGATTATCTACGAGTTTGAGAACTTCGAGCTGTTCGTGCCCAGCAGCGCCTCGGAGCAGGCGGCTCATGCCCGTTGGCGGATGAACGGCACCTTGAAGATCCGCACCCGAGACCGCGAACAAGGCTGATCTCATGGATCGACCCCTGGACATTGAGGGGGACTTCCTGCTCGAATTTGAGGGTGGGCAGGCCCGGATCGAGATTCGGGACGAGGTCGCTGACCTTCAGTTCCCGGATGCTCGATCGGCGCTGGCCTGCATGCGGCAGGTTTCCCCCTCGACACGCCGCGACGCCCTGCGTCGTGCCGATGCCCAACTTCGAGCGGTCGGACTGATCGGCCGCGTTCGCGTGGGAAATCGGTCGGTCGCTCAGCTTGGCGGGACCGACAGGGCGGGATTGATCGCTCGGATGCTGAGAGTCGATCCCCTGGCCCTGAAACTGTTCTCATTCATGGGGGTGTGGCTCGGTCGTAGGCGGACTGCGAAGGCTCGCCCAGGTCCAGACACTCCCGACGATCGAACTTCTCTCTCGGCCGACCCAGGTTCCTCAGCGGATGGATGATCGCGTTCAGATGTGATGGTCGGTCTCACTTCTTCAAGGGGCGTTCATGAAACGGATTCTGGTGACGGGCGCCTCGGGTTACATCGGTGGCCGTTTGATTCCGATGCTCCTGGAACGGGGGTACTCGGTCCGTTGCCTGGCGCGCGACCCAAAGAAACTGGAAGGGCGGCCCTGGACGCATCAGGTTGAGATCGTGGCCGGAGACGTTCTCGATCCCGAATCATTGCGTCGAGCCCTGGAGGGATGTTCGGTCGCCTACTATCTCGTTCATGCGATGATGGCGGGCGAGCGTTCCTTTGTGGATCGCGACCGAACCGCCGCCAGCAATTTTGCCGAGGCCGCCGAGCAGGCGGGCCTGGAGCGGATCATTTACCTGGGCGGTCTGGGGAGACGAGCGGATCACCTGTCCGATCACCTGGCAAGTCGTCAGGAGGTGGGTGATATTCTCCGCGGTGGCTCGGTCCCCGTAACCGAACTGCGGGCGGCCATGATCATCGGATCGGGAAGCGCTTCGTTCGAGATGATGCGGGCGCTGGTCAAGCGGCTTCCGGTGATGATCTGCCCGCGATGGGTCCGAACGCGGAATCAACCGATTGCGGTGCGCGATGTCCTGGCCTATCTCGTCGGCTGTCTGGAGCAGCCGAAGACCGCGTACGGCATCTTTGACATCGGCGGCCCTGATGTTCTGACGTACAAGGACATGATGATTCGATACGCGGCCATGCAGGGGCTTCGTCGGCGAATTGTCGTGGTGCCGGTGTTGACGCCGAGGCTCTCGGCCTACTGGATCAATTTGGTTACGCCCATTCCTGCAGCGCTGGCCTTTCCGCTGGTCGAGGGCTTGCGGGCGGAGGTGATCTGTCATAACAACCGCATTCGAGACCTGGTCCCCATCCCCCTGACCCCGTTCGGCGAAGCGGTTCAGCGCGCGATGGACAAGGTTCACGAGAACAACGTCTCGACTCGATGGGCCAATGCTGCCTTGCCCAGCCGCGCGGCCTTGCTACGTCGTCCTCAGTTCGACCCGGAGCGGTTCCCCCTGCGTGATGTGCAGCGGGTTGAAGCCGAGGCATCGTCATCGGTCCTCTTCGATCGTGTGCAGCGCATTGGCGGATCGACTGGCTATTACTACGGGAATTTCCTCTGGTGGCTCCGGGGGGCGATGGATCGAATCGTCGGCGGTGTCGGCCTGCGACGCGGGCGGCGCGACCCGGTGGAGATTTACATTGGAGACGCGATCGACTTCTGGCGCGTCGAGGACTTCGTTCCCGGCCATCGTCTCCTGCTTCATGCCGAGATGCGGGTGCCGGGGGATGCCTGGCTCGAATTTCGGGTGGAACGCCTGGAAGCTCAGCGGTCGAGCTTGATCCAGACGGCCTATTTCAAGCCGTCGGGAATCCTTGGCAAGCTCTACTGGTATGCGTGCCTCCCGGCTCACCTGTTCATCTTTTCGGGAATGGCGCAGAGCATTGTGCGGTCGGCGGAGGCGTCGGCGGACCGTCAGGAATCGGATCAGGCCCAGCACCAGGCTGACGCCCCCCTCGCAACGTCGGGGGTGCCGATGGTCATGGAACAATCGGTCGATGGGTGATGCCTCGGTCGGAGGCGTGAACCGGTAGCGTTCGGCAGGCGAAGCCTCTACGCTGGAAGGCGTGGATCGCCTGCCGGACCGGCGATCGAAAACGGCTTCACGACCGGAGGCTCGCTCTCCATGACCTCGATCACCCGACGCTCCTTGCTCGGCGGTGCCGCGATGGCCGCGGCCGCCTCGGCCCTTGGCCCGGTTGCCCTGCCTTCTGCTCGGGCCATCGACCCGATCCCTCGCACGCGCCCCAGCCACCTGAAGTTGAGCATCGCCGCCTACTCGTACCGGCAGTTCCTCACCGGCGACTCGCCGACGATGGACCTGTTCGACTTCGCCGATCTGGCCGCCGACATGGCGCTCGATGCCATCGAGCCGACCTCATACTACTTCCCGAGCGATGTCTCGAACGAACTGCTGAGCAACCTGCGTCGCCATGCCTTCCTGCGCGGACTGGACATCTCCGGGACGGCGATCGGCAACGATTTTTGTGTCGCTCCCGGTCCGGATCGAGAGGCTCAGCTCGACCTGGCCCGCACCTGGATCGATCGCGCGGCGGTGCTCAATGCCCCGATGATTCGCGTCTTCGCCGGTCGGACCCCTCGGGGAGAGACGGAGGAGGTCGCCGTGGCTCGGGCGATTGAAGGCTTCAAGGAGGTTCTCCCTTACGCCGCCGAAAAGGGAGTGTTCCTGGCTCTCGAAAATCACGGCGGGATCACCGCAACGAGTGATCAGATGCTGACGCTGATCGAAGCCATCGATCATCCGTACTTCGCCGTGAACCTCGACACCGGCAATTTCCGCACCGAGGACCCGTACGGCGATCTGGCCCGGATCGCCCCCTACGCGGTCAACGTGCAGGTGAAGACGGAAATCTCCCGTTCCGGCGGACCAAAAGAGGAGGCGGACCTCGCCCGATTGATCCAGATCCTCCGCGATGTGAACTATTCCGGCTACGTCGTCCTCGAATACGAGGCGGCCGAAGACCCGATGACCGCCATCCCCCGGCACGTCAAACGGCTCCGAGAGCTGATCGCCTGATTGGCCACCTTACGTTGAGCAATCGACTGATCGCCGATCGCGAGGGTGAGCATGTGAGGGATCTCCCTTCCGTCTCATCCTCCTGATCGGGGGCGATGCGTCTTAGCCCTGCCGAGTCGCGCCGAAGGAAACCGGACTTGATTCCCACACGACCTCGTTCTACACTTGTCAGAGGTTGCCGTGGGAGCGTTCCCGCGGTGCGGATCCGGAAGTGAGCCGCGAGGGAGGAGCCGCGATGCATCGGAACGATCTGGCGAGGGGGAGGCGGCGGGTCGGCCTGGGATTGGCGGTGATGGCGGTTGGGGTGATCGGCTGGATCGCCGCGCCGGGCATGCCGGTGATGTGGGGGCCTCGGGCGAGTGCCGAGCAGAAGGAAGCCGGTCACGCTCTGTTCGTTCACGAGTGGCTGCCGCACGACCCGATCGCCCAGGCCGACGGGCTGGGGCCGGTCTTCAATGCGCGGTCGTGTGTCGAATGCCACTTCCAGGGGGGCGTTGGCGGTGGCGGTTCGAATGAGTTCAACGTGCTGGCCTTCGAGGCGAAACCGACCCATACCCGGCCTGAGATCGAAGGAGGGCTTGTTCACAAGTTCGCCGTCGAGAACCACTACCTTGAAGATGTGTCGCACCTTCGAGCGCTGTTCCCGATCGTCCCCGATGCGATCCGGATCACCAATGGATGCTATGTGCTCGTCCGGGATTTCGACCCGGTGAAGACCGAGCAGGTGAACTCCACGGCTCTTTTCGGCGCGGGTTGGATCGACCGAATCTCGGCTCGGAGCATCACCCGGCGCAACCTGGCGGCATCGCTGAAGACGATGGGCCGGGAGCTGAGTTCCGATTTCAACACCATGCCTCCCGGACGCTACCGAGTCTTGCCCGATGGCCGGGTCGGAAAGTTCGGCTGGAAGGCTCAGTTTGCCACGCTTGAGGAATTTGTGGCGGCCGCCTGCTCGAACGAGCTGGGCCTGGGAAATCCTCACATGGAGCAGGCCAAGCCGAGAGTCGACATCCCCTACCCCGACATGCCGCCCGATCTGGACCGTTCGCAATTCCGTTCGCTCGTATCGTTTGTCGAAACGTTGCCCCGTCCCGAGGAATTCGTCCCGAGCGATCCGAAGGGCAAGGCCGAGGTCGAACACGGCAGGTTGCTGTTCGAGCAGGTCGGATGCGCCATCTGTCATGTGCCCGAGCTGGGGGGCGTGACGGGGGTGTACAGTGATTTCCTCCTCCATCGTCTCGTCGATCGCGAGGCCGGCTATGCGTACAGCGACGTGCTGACCGGCGTTCCGATTCCCCGAGAACACCCGGACGCCGAGGAGTGGCGGACGCCTCCCCTTTGGGGGGTGGCCGATTCGGCCCCGTACTTCCACGACGGCAGCAGCCCAACGCTCCGCCACGCGATCGAGCGGCACAAGGGGGATGCCCTGCCGGTGTCAAAAGCGTTCAAAAGGCTTTCGGACGAGGATCAAGGGGCGTTGATTCGGTTCCTCGAATCGCTCCGAGCCCCCTCCGATGCGATTGCGGTTCCCGAGCCCTCGGTCCCCGAAGATGAACTGACGATCGCTCGGGCCGAGTGAGTGTCGCCAATCAACGCGAATCGCGCAGAGAAACCGGGAGTCGAGGAACGCAAGATTGCCCTCGGCTCCCGGTTTGTGGTGCGAGACGTGGCGGGGAATGCGATCAGCCTTCGACTGGGTGATGCTCGGCGAGGAACTCGGCGATCTGTTGCCAGGCGTCGTCGGCGGCGTCTTCCACGTACTGGTTGCCACCGGGGCGCATGAAGGCGTGCCCGGCGCTGTCGTAAATGTGCAGATCGACGGTGGAGCCGGCCTTCTTCAGGCCCTCGAAGACCTGGCGAACCCGGTCGGAAGGGATGCCGCGATCCTGAGCCCCGAAGATGCCGAGCACCGGGCGACCGGCGAGGGCTTCAATCTGCTCCGGCTCGATCGAGACGCTGCCGTAGCAGATGGTGGTCGGGCCGATGGCGTCGGACTGCTGGGCGATCAGTCGGGCGTACATGCCCCCCATGCACCAGCCGATCGCGGCAACCTTTCGGTCCTGATCGACCCGGTCGTGAGCCTGAAGGTATTCGATCGCCCCTTTGAGGTGGCCGACTCCTTCGCTCGGGTCGAGCGCTCGCATCAGCTCGTGAGCCTCGCCGGGGTCGTCGGTCGCCTTGCCGTCGTAGAGGTCAACCGCCAGGGCGACGTAGCCGAGACCGGCCATGCGGTCGGCGTTCTGCTTGATCCAGTCGGTCAGGCCCCACCACTCCTGAATGACCAGAATCGCCGGAGCCTTGCCATCCCCTTCGGGAAGGGCGAGATAGCCTTTCGTGGTCCCTCCCATCGGGTTCTTGAACTCGACCATCTCTCCGGCAACGGCTGGGGCCGAGGCTGCGCCGATCAGGAGGAAGGCCGCGGCCAGCATGCGGGAAGAGCCGCCAATTCGCGATCGCGTGGGCATGGATCAGGTCCCCTTTGCGTCGGTCGTGGGTTCGATTGAGGGGTTCGGGCCGGGATCGTGGCACGAGAGCCCGGACGGTTCCTCTGATTGATTGAACCGGCCAGCGACGGACGGGTCAACGGGCCGGTCGATCGGGAGATCTCCGCATCGATCGTGCCGATCATTCCGGGGTCGGGTCAAATTGCGTGGTAAAGTTCCTCAAGCAGAGGAACGTTCTCACCTTCGCGATCGCAACTCGGAGTTTGCACCATGATTCGAACACCCTTGAAGCTGGCGGTCGGGGCTGCGCTGCTCCTGATCGCCACGAGTCCCAGCGTCGAGGCGGGAGGACGCCGCGTGCGATCGGCCGTTCCGGTTGTGACGGGAGTGCCGGTCGCCGCGCCGACCTCGGCCGTGATCGTGCCGTCGGTGCCCGTGCCGACCGTGACCCGTTCGCCGTATCTGGGAACCTTCCGTCCCGACCCGACCTTGATCATTCGATCGGGGTACAACACCGGCGGAGGATATTCGCCCGCCGACCTGCCCACCTCGTACGGGAGCATGTCGCTGTATGGGCCGTTTTCGAGGCTTCGGTCGTTGCCGACCGAGGTCGTGACCTATTCCCGAGGCTACGATGGGGTCCTCCGGCCGACCTCGTCGGGGATTTCCTACGAGTACACGAACCCGGCGCAGTATCCCGATACGACCCTGGTTCCGACCCGCATGACGATCGATCCGTCCACGGGGTCGCGCGTCCGGTCGGGATTCGGCCGCTACCTGCTCGGGCAACAGTAAGTTCCCAGGGGCGCAAACTCAAATCCGCCGTTTGGTCTTCAATGACCTCAATCTCAGGGGGATTGGAGGCGACGGCGGAGGCGGAGGAAGCGTTCGCGGAGGTCGTTGTTGCCGCCGAGGTCGGGATGAAGGGCCATCGTGCCGTCGATCAGGCGACGAGCCTCGTTGGGTCGATCGGTTCGGTAATAGGCTACGGCCAGGCCGTAACGGGCTTCGAGCCATTGGGAGGCGCCGGGGGTGCTGGCGGCAATCACGGCGCGGTGGGCATCGGCCGCCTGATAATAGAGGCCGAGGCGGTCGAGCGCGTCGGCCAGCGGGGCGATCAACTCGGCTGGCAGTCGAGCGGGATCGAGGTCAGCCGACCACGATTCGGCTGCTCGACGGGCTCCGTCGAGGTCGCCCATGTCGATTTGCCCTCGAATGCGAATGATCCGGGCCCGGGCCCGGAGGTCGGGGTCAAGGGTATTCACCTGTGAGAGGAGCCGCTCCGTCAGCAACCGGGAGATCGCCGAAACACTGCGGCGGGCCGGATCGGACAAGGAGGCCGCGGCTCGGTCGAGTTGAATGGCCAGCTCGACGATCTCTTCCGGTTCGGATTGCTCCAGCTCGGCCCGGGCGTTGCGTTCTGCGTCGGTTGCGTGAGACGCGAGGGCCTGAGCAACAATCCGGAGCCGTCGGGCCCGGTCGCGACGGTCGGCCAGAACCTCGGTGGCGACCAGGCGATCCAGGAGCTTGAGCGCCTCCTCCGCCGATCCGAGGCCGGGCGTCAGTTCCAGCTCGGCCCGAGCCAGGTCGAGGGCGTTGCGGTCGGTCGGCTCGGTGGCCTCGTCCCGAGCGGTTTCGAGGGCGGTTCGGGCCTCGATCAGACGGTCACGGGCCTCTCGGGTCCGGTCGGCGAGCAGCAGGGAAGCGACGGCCTCGCGGTGAGTCTCCACCACGGCGAGCCGGGCCTCTCGCCATCGGGGGTGCCCGGCCGGAATCTCACTCCAGAAGGCGATCGCCTCCCGTTCCTTGCCGGCCGAGGCCCGAAGCTGTCCGAGAATCCAGCGGGCCTCCGAGGCGGTCGGATCGTCCGGAAAAGCCGCGATGTGGTCTTCCAGCGCGGCTTCGTAGGAGGCTCGCACCGTTCCACCCTGTCCGGGAGTCGAGGCGAGTCGTCCCAGCGCCAGTGCGTACAAAAGGCTCGCGTTGGAGCGCTGATCGGTCGGGGCCGGACTGTCGGAGTCCTGGGCCTGCCTGGCGATCGGCGCGAGGGCCTCGACCGCCTCGGCCGTGCGGCCGGCGCGGACGAGCAAGGCCGCGGCTCGGTAGCGCATGACCCAGGCGCGTTCGAGGTCTCCCAGGCGATCGGCATGCTCGGCTCCGGCCTGGCTGAGCCGAACGGCCTGACTCACATCGCCGAGGGCCAGGTGTCCTTCGGCCATCAATTCCCAGAGGCCGGGGTCGTCTCGGTCGTCGGGCTCGACAATCGTGGCGGCCAGGCTGGCCAGCGCGGCGTTGGCATCGGGGTGTTCGGCCAGGCGAAGCCGTCGGACTCGGGTGATCGCGTCGGCCTCGACCTCCGAGCGCTTTGGGCCGGGAAAGAGATTGATCCACTGGCGAGCCCGAACCCGGACTGCTCGGAAATCCTTCGAAGGTCGATCCAGTTCGGAGCCATCGATGAACGCGATGGCCTCGTCGAACTGTTTGTCGGCCAGCAGGATGGCGACCTTCGTATCGACCCGGTCGGCCTCGCTCGGGCCGTCTTGATTTTCGGCTTCGGCAAAGGCTTGCTCGGCCTCCCGAACCTGGCCCGTCTCGACCAGGAGCCGGGCTTTCAACAAGGCGACATGGCCTCCCAGAGGGGGGACGATGGGCAGGCCCCGCAGCCTGCCGAGGGCCTGCTGCCGAAAGTCGAGGGCGATGCCGGGGTCGTCTTCCAGGTCGGCCCGATTGACCAGCGCCTGGGCGTACCGGAACCGAATGTTCTGGGCCGTCAGTTCGCTGTCGGGGAGTCGATTGGTCTCGGTCCAGAGGCGGCGAAGCCGGGCGATGGCGTCGTCAAGGGCCTTGATCCCCTCGGCCTTCGCGCCGGTGTCGCCCGGCGATCGCTCGAACTGCAAGGCCCAGGTATGCCCCTCGGCCCATCGGTAGACCCCGGCTTGCAGGGCGATCGAAAGCGCCAGCGGGTGGGTCGGATCGCTCTGGAGGAACTCGTCGAGCAAGGCGACCGCCCGGCTCCACCGGGCGGCTCGAAGGCCGGCGGTCGGTTCGGCTCGGGCGGCCGAGTCGATCCGGTCGGCCACGTCGAGGGCGAACTGCCCGCGATCCTCGCGGTCGAGGGATAGTTGCCGGAAGCGGCGGCGGGCCGACTCGACCAGTTCTTCGATCTCCCGATCCCCCAGCGGTTCCGGATCGCCCGGGGTTTGCCCCAGCACCAGAACCGCCAGCACGAGTGCGCTGATCGTCATTCGCTCGCTCCTCGATGGACGATTCGAAGGCCGTGGAAGACCCGACTGCTCCATTGTACGACGTGTTGCAAGCCAGGTCGGCGCAGACCGAGGCGGCGAAAAGTGTCAGGTCAGGCTTCCGCTCGGGCGGGATAGCGAGGCAATGCGTCGTGCGGTACGATACTCCTTTTGCCGAAGGAGGTTCAGCCGTGCGCGTCGGGATTGGTCACGACACTCATCGCCTGGTTGAGGGGCGGCCCTTGATCCTCGGAGGCGTGCGGATCGACTTCGACCGCGGCCTGGCCGGGCATTCCGACGCCGACATCGTCTTGCATGCCGTGGCCGACGCCTTGCTCGGGGCCGCGGCGCTCGGCGACATCGGCGAGATCTTTCCCGACACCGACCCTCAGCACGAAGGGCTCGACAGCGGCAAACTGCTGGCCGAGGTCGTGTCCCGAGTCGCTTCGGCCGGCTGGCAAGCGGTCAACTGCGACCTCGTGATCCACGCCCAGCGCCCGAAGCTGCTCGACCACAAGCCCGCCATTCGTGCTAATGTCGCCCGGTTGATCGGCCTCCCCGAAGACGCCGTGAACGTGAAGGCCAAGACCGGCGAGCATGTCGGCCCGATCGGCCGCTCCGAGGCGATGAGCTGCGAAGCGATCGTTTTGGTCGAACGAGTCGAAGACCGGAGCACCTAACCCGAGGACCGAAGCGAGCAACTCCCCATGTCCTCCCGGATCGGTGAGACCAGGCGACGACGCTCCCAGCGCTCCATCGCTCGGCTGATGGTCTTCATCGCAGCCCTTGCCCTCGCCTTGGCGATCGTCCGGGAGACGGTCCTCTCCCTGGCCGGGGAACAGGAGATTTCCGTCCTCGGCGCGTTCGGTATCCTGGTGTTGGGCGGCTTGCTGATCGCCGGGATATACGGAGCGGCCTACCTGCTCCTGGTCATGATCCCCCGAGTGATGCTCATAATTATCCTCTGGCTGATACCTTCGCTCCGAGCCAACAAAGAAGATCCCCTCTGACGACCTCTCGCGGCGCCCGACTGGCCCGCCGAGCGAACCTCGATCGGAACGACCACGACCATGCCCATCCGCGTTTACAACACCTTGACCCAGACCAAGGAACCGCTTCAGACCGTCGTCCCCGGCAAGGTGGGCATGTACGTCTGCGGGCCGACGGTTTACTCGAACAGCCACATCGGCCACATGGTCGGGCCGGTGATCTTCGACACGATCAAGCGGTTCCTCGTCCATAGCGGCTACGACGTGACCTGGGTGGTGAACATCACCGACGTCGACGACAAGCTCATCGTTCAGGCCAACGCCGAAGGCACGACCGTCAAGGACCTGGCCGAGCGCGTGACGGCCGATTACCTCGCTTGCCTCGACGCCCTGGGCGTGACCGGTATCGACCACATGCCCCGAGCCACCGAGCATATCGACGGCATCCTCGGCATCACCCAGGGACTCATCGACAAGGGCTTCGCCTACCCGGCCGGCGGTGACGTCTACTTCGACGTGAGCAAGGCCGCCGAGTACGGCAAGCTCAGCCATCGAAACCCGGAGGAACTTCAGGCCGGCGCCCGGATCGAGCCGACCGAGAAGAAGAAGCACCCCGGAGACTTCGCCCTTTGGAAAGCCTCGAAGCCCGGCGAGCCCGCCTGGGAAAGCCCCTGGGGACCCGGTCGGCCCGGCTGGCACATCGAATGCTCGGCCATGAGCATGAAATTACTCGGCGAGCATTTCGACATCCACGGCGGCGGGCTCGACCTTGTTTTCCCCCACCACGAGAACGAGGTGGTGCAGTCCGAGTGCTTCTCGGGCAAGACCTTCGCCACCTACTGGATGCATAACGGATTGCTCACTAATAAAGGTCGGAAGATCAGCAAGTCCGACCCCGAAACCGTCGTCCTCATGGCCGACCTGCTCGACCAGTACGAGCCTGATACCCTCCGCGCCCTGCTCCTCTCCAGCCATTACCGCCGCCCGATCGACTTCAGCCCCGCCCGGCTCCAGGAGGTCGAGCGCGGCCTGCGGGCCTTCCGGTCCCTCTTTGATCGGGTCAAACGCCTGACGGGCCGATCGTTCTACGACCTCGACGCCCCCGCCTCCCGAGACGAAGGAGACCGCCACGCCTCCGGCGACCTGCCGCCCGACGTCCGCGACCATCGCGCTCGGTTTCTCGAAGCGATGGACGACGACTTCAACACCGGAGGAGCCGTCGGCGAGCTGTTCGAACTCGTCCGGGCACTGAACCGCTTCGCCGACGCCGAACACCTCGACGACCGCAAGGGGGAGCCCTCCCGTACCCTCGACTCGTGGACGAACGGGGTGATCGTCCTCCGCGAGCTGTCGCGCTTGCTCGGCCTGTTCCTCCGTCCTCCAACCCACGCCGAAGCCGATTCCGGGGGGCTGACCGGCCCCTTGATCGAGCTGTTCATCGAGCTTCGCGCCCAGGCCCGCAAGGACCGCAACTTCGCCCTCGCCGATCAGATCCGGGACCGCCTCGCCGCCCTCGGCGTCATTCTCGAAGATCGTCGCGACGGCACCGGCTGGAAGATCGAGAGTGATCGCTGATCGATCGCTCCACCGCCTGGCTCCTGCATCCGGGTCGGCAATGTTCCGGCCCGGTTGGGGTGGACGGATGCATCCGCCTCGGCCATGATCGAGGTCCAGGGACGGAGGGAAGGCGCGATGGCATCGACGGTAGCGGAATCAGGATCGGGATTCCCGGCGCGATCGGTTCCCGGTCGGGTGGTCGGCATCGACCCGGGGTTGGGGGTCACGGGATATGCCGTGATCGAGCCGTCCCCCCGGTCCGCCTCGGGCTTGATCGGGCCTCCTCCGCTGGTGGTCGAGGCCGGGGTCATCCGAGCGAAGCGCGATGGAACCCTCGCCAGCCGGCTCGACACGATCTATCAGGGGATTCTTGAAGTCCTCGACGCCTTCCCGCCCGATGCCCTGGCTCTGGAGCAGGTCCATAGCCGGCCGGCCCATCCGAGAACGGCGATCCTGATGGCCCACGCCCGCGGCGTGATCATGCTCGCCGCCGCGCAACGAGGGGTCCCCGTCATCGGCTACGCCGCCTCTCGGATCAAGAAGACCCTCACCGGCCACGGCCGGGCACCAAAGGAACAGATGCAGCACGCCATCCGGACCGAGCTGGGCCTCGACCGCCTTCCCGAACCCCACGACGTTGCCGATGCCTGCGCGGTCGCCCTTTGCCACTTCCAGAACGAACGCAACCACGGTGCCTTGCTCCGTGGCCCGGATGCAGGATGAGCGCGTGGCGAGTCGAACGTCTCACCGATCGGACGAGAGGGGAGCCGAGGTGGCTCGAACCCTCTGTTTCGGCCTGTTGACCCATCTCCCCGGCCGTCGATCGGCGCGTTAGGATGATTCCGTCGTCGCTCCCTCATTGCCCGCGTCCTTGCCCCTTCGTTCGAGTCGAGGTCCGTCCGTGCCCACGATTCCCGTCCCATCGCGGGCCAGCACTTCCGGTGAGCCCGACGCCCCCGCCCCTGCCGATCCCGCCCGGCTTCGCCTGACGGATGGGGCAATTCTACTCGCCTTTGCCGCCCTGACCTTCCTGCTGGGTGTCTTTCCGCTCAAGGATGTCGATTTCTGGTGGCACCTTCGCACGGGAGACCTGATCCGAACAACCGGCGAGATTCCCCGAACCGATCTCTACACCTACACCGTGCCCGATCGCTCCTGGATTGATCTGCACTGGGGGTTCCAACTTCTCCTGAGCTACGGCTTCGAGCGCGGCGGGGTCATCTTCCTCAACCTGGCCAAATGCGTTATCACCACGATTGCCGTCCTGCTCCTGGTGACCGCAAAGCGCAGGGAATGGCCGCTCTGGCCGATGGTCCTGGCCTGGCTCCCGGCCCTGATCTTGCTGGGCGGGCGGATGTACATTCGGCCCGAAACCTTGACGCTTCTCTACATTGCGATCTTCATGGCCGTCCTGTTTCGCTGGGATCGTCAACCCTGGCTCGGCCTGGTCTTGCCCGTGACACAGGTTTGCTGGGTGAACACGCAGGGACTCTTTGTCTTCGGGCCGGTCTTGCTCGTCTTCGCGTTGATCGACGCCGCTCTGCGCCCGAATGCGTTTGCTCCCGATCGTCGTCGGTGGTGGCAAATCGCCCTCGGGGTTTCGGTCCTGGTCGGCCTTGCCTGTCTGATGAACCCCTACGGCCTTCGAGGAGCCCTGTTCCCGTTGACCGATTTGTTGTTCGGCACCTTGAATGATCCGATCTTCAAGCAAGAAATCGCCGAGCTGAGTTCGATCTCTCGCCTGATCGAGGAATCGGCCGGATATCCGCATTTCATGCTGATCGTTCACCTGACGGTCGCGGCACTCGGCGGCCTGAGTTTCATCGTCCCGTCCCTCTGGCAAGGGGCGACTCGAATCAGCGACCTCCGACGCTCTCCTTCTTCTTCCGAACCGGTCGAGCGGCCCAGGAAAACCAAGGGGAAAAAGGCAAAGGCGAGCAACCGTCGCGAGACGAGGCGCAACCCATCCGCCACGCCCGAGCCCTCCTGGTCGCTCCGCCCCTTCCGCTTGCTCCTGTTCCTTGCCTTCACGGCGCTGAGCTGGCAGGCGACGCGCAACAGCCATCAGTTCGCCGCGATTGTCGGGACGATCACCGCCTGGAACTTCGGCGAGTGGGCCGCGGCCGTTCTCCGTCGCCGGGCCGAACGGGGACGATCGGCGACGCCTCGCCTCTGGCCGAGGCTCGTCACTCTCGGCATCACGCTTGCCCTCTTCGCCTCTGTGGCCTCGGGCCAGCTTTATGTCCTGGCCGAGGAAGGCCGAACCGTCGGGCTCGGTGAGGAGCCCGCCTGGTTCCCCCACCGGGCCGTCGAGTTTGCCGGAAGCGACGAGCTGCCCCCGCGCTTTCTGGGGTTTCATATCGGACATGATGCCTTGTTCATCTATCGTCATGGGCCGGAACGCAAGGTGTTTGTTGACCCCAGGCTCGAAGTGATGGGCTCTGACCAGTACCGCGCGTATTCGAAGCTCAGTCGGGCGATCGCCACCGACGACCCCCGCTCGCCTTGGCTGCCCTTGCTCGAACAGGCCGGAAACCCGGTCGTGCTCGCCGATCACGACTTGGCCACCCGGGTCGGCATCTCGCTCTTGCTGGAGCCCTCGTGGCGCTGCATCTGGTTCGATGACGTGGCCTCCGTTTTCGCCCATGAGCCCGATGCCCGAGCGGCCAACCTGCCCGCCGTCGACTTCCTCGGCCGACATTTCGGCACCCAGCCCGACCCCTCGCCACCGACCCTCGATGCCGAATGGAATGCGGCCACCAAAGGGTTGAGCAAGTTTGTACTCGTCTTGCTCGAACAGCGCGGCCGACCCGATCAGGCAGCCGTCCTGATCCCGCTCGGGCTCGACCGAGCCCGTGAAACGCGCCGACGACTTCCCGAAGCCTCGGAGCCGTGGGCCTATGCCGCGGCCCTGGAACTGGGCCGGGTCTCCGGACTCGGCATGGCGGGACCCGATCGCCGTTATCTCCGTCCCTTCGACCCCGTTGCGGACATTCACCGGGCGCGAGTCGCGGCCTTTGCCCGTCAGGCCCTTCGGCGCAATCCTGGTGAGCAAATCGCCCTGTCGGCCCTGCTGAGCCTTTCCCTTCAGGGGGGGATGATCGAGGCCGCCATTCCGTTGCTCGAACGATCGGCCGCGCGGCCTCCTCGATCGCCCCAGCAGGCGATTTCACGCGATGCCATGCGCGAGCAGCTTGATCGTCTGAAGACGCAGCTTGGCCGAGCGCCTCGCATCGACGTTTCGAATGGTGATCGCATTCGACGAAGTGTGGACCGTCTGCTCGTCTCGGGCCGGGTGTCGTCGGCGGTCGAATTGCTCGAACAACAGTATCCCACCGGCGAGCGCGACTGGGAGACGGCCGATCGCATTGCCTCGCTTCACATGCACCTGGGGGATCCGGATCGAGCCCGGACCTCCTGGCAATCGGTGGTCGAACCTCCAAACCCAGCCGTTCGCCTGGCTCGGGTGGCCGCGACCTACTACACCGAAGATCACCTGGACACGGCCCGAGACACCTACCGCCAGGCCCTCATCGAGGACCCTGAACTCTTTGATGCCCATTTCGGGCTGGCCCTGGTCGAGTTCGACGCCGGTCGGGCCGAGGTCGCGCTCGACTCGGCGCGCAATGCCCTCAGCCTTGCCCCGGACGACGCGGCCAGAGCTGCCGTCGAGACGATCATTCGACGGGTCGAGCCTTATGCCGTCACCCGTAAAGTGCCGTGATCGGCTTACCGATGGTCACGGGGAAGGGCCGGTTGAGCGGGTCGCGATACTCGGCCGATGGATTCACGCCCAGGCTTGCGAACATGGTTGCCGCCACGTCCCAGGGGCCGACTCGATCCGAGGTCGGATAGGCTCCCATCCGGTCGGTGGCTCCGACCACGGCTCCCGGAGTCGTTCCTCCGCCCGCGACCAAAATCGAGTACGCATTGGCCCAGTGTTTCCGACCCGGCGACGCCCCTGTGAATCTCGGCTCCAACGCCACCCGAGGGGCACGGCCGAACTCTCCCATGCAAACGACCAGCGTGTCGTCGAGCAATCCTCGATGGTCCAGGTCTTCCAGCAAGGCGGAAAGGCTATGATCAAATCGAGGGAGTAATTGCTTCATCACATCGAAGATGTCGTTATGGGTGTCCCACCCCAGCCAGTCAAGCTCGTCGGGCCGTCGATCCTGCCCTCGGGCCGAGTGGTTCCAGGAAACGGTAATCCAGGGCACCCCTGCTTCCACCAATCGCCTTGCGAGCAAGCATGACTGCCCCGATCGGAACCTTCCATAGCGTTCCTGGACCCGATCCGGCTCGGCCGCGAGATCGAACGCCTGGCGGACGCTCGGGTCCGAGAGCAATTCATAAGCATGGTGATACATCGCCTGATGCTCGTCGGTTCCGCTGATGCCGAATGCCTCGCGTCGGGCGCGCTCGATCGCCTCCAGCAAGGTTCGTCGTGCTTCCATCCGAACCGTCGGCACGCTGTCGGGCAGTTCGAGGTCGGGCAACGAACCTTCGGGGTCGGTCGGGTCACCGACGACGAGCGGTGCATCGGCCCGGCCGAGAAAGCCTCCGTCCTGCCCCGGCGCGGGGAGTTCGGGAACCACAACGGGCATGTTGATGTGGGCCGCCGTGTAGGGCGTCGACTCCGACGGTCGCGCCCGCTTCAGAACCGCGCCGAGCGTTGGAAAATCGTTCGGCGACGGCAGCGGATTGGACGACTTTCGTGGATGATACCGGCCTGTCAGCGTGAGATAGGCGGCGGAGCCGTGATCGAGATCATCGTGCGAAACGCTGCGAAGGATCGTGTACCGATCGGCCAGGCTCGCCAGCTTCGGCAGATGTTCGCAGACCATTGTGCCAGGAACACTTGAGGCAATGGCCTCGAAATCACCCCGAATCTCGCGAGGGGCCTCGGGCTTCGGGTCCCACGTCTCGAACTGGCTTTGCCCACCGTTTGCATAGACGAGGATCACCGATCGGGCCTTGCCGAATCCCGGCCCCAGGGGACCATCATTGCCGGAGACGCCACGAGCCAGGCCAAGGGCGCCGAGACCCGCGACGCTGCCAATTCTGAGGAATTCACGGCGTGTCGCAGACTCTCGGCGAGATCGAGCAGGGGCAAGAAATCGAATCACGGCACGCTCCGTCGGATCGATCACGGCGACAACGATCGGGTCTGCCTACCATCCAGTGTACCGCAATCGCCGACGGATGGCACCACGGCTCAAGCGATTACCTCCCCTCCCCTGCCTCGGCTCCAGGAGCGGGGGATGGCTGGGCCGAACGATCTTTGGGACCACCTCCCAGTGTTCGCCGAAGGAATTCGAGGCGAAGGTTCGCGTAGTGGTCGCCGTAGATCCCGTGTCTTGCCTCGGGATAGATCATCAACTCGAACGGCTGAGCCGCCTGCTGAAGGTTGTGGATGAGCTGATACGCATTGCGCACCGACACGTTGTCATCCTTCGCGCCGTGAGCGATCAAGAGCCGTCCCTTCAGGTTCTTCGCCGCCTCGACGACCGAAGTTTCGGCATAACCCTCGCGATTCTCTTGAGGAGTGAGCATATATCGCTCCGTATAGATCGTGTCATAATTGCGCCAGTCTGTGACCGGTGCGCCGGCGATTCCCGCGGTGAACCGATCGCTATGGGTCAGGGCAAACGCCGTCATGAACCCGCCGTAGCTGTGCCCGGTCATGCCGATCCGGTTGGGATCGACATAAGGGCGTTCCTTGATCCAGTCGATCGCCGTTTCGATATCCTTCAACTCGGGAATGCCAAGCCGTTTGTACGCCGTCCAGGCCGAGACGGCCCCCTTGCCGCTGGCACTCCTCGGGTCGGCCCGAAAGACGATGAACCCTTCTGACGCAAGCGCCTGATCCTGCGCTCGACCACCGGCCCATGAGTCCTGGATTGTCGGATAGTGCGGGCCGGCATAGGTCTGGAACCAAACGGGGTACATCTTCGATTCGTCCAGGTCGGGAGGCAGGATTACTTCTCCTTCGAGCAAGAACCCGTCGGGGGTCTCAATCTGCACCAATTCGCGGGGCGCGAAGCGGTAGCGCTCCAGATCCGGAACCGGGTTCTCGTCGATCATCCGCACGAGCGAGCCATCCGTCGTCGATCGGAGTGCGACCCTGGCCGGCGCCGTCGTGCTCGACCACGTATCGACAAAGTGTTTCCCATCAGGAGCGACCCGAACCGAATGATGCCCCGGTTCCGTCGTGAGCCGATCCACGCAGAGGTCGTCGAGTGATACCCGGTACAGGTTTTCCGCGATGTGGCTGTCCATCGTTCCGGTCACAAACACCACCCGAGCTTCGAGGTCGACATGCTCGACGGTGCGCACCTCCCACTCGCCCATCGTCACCTGCTTGATCAAGGTGCCATCAGGTTCGTAGTGATACAGATGTTGCCAGCCGTCTCGTTCGCTGAGCCAGAGAAAGGTGTCGTCGGGAAGGACGATCGGATCGCCGGGGCTGGTGATCCAGGCATCAGTCTGATCCCGGAACAGTCGCGACGGGGCCTCGCCCGAGGTCGGAACTCGAAGCACATCAAGCCAGGTTTGCGTACGGTTCTGAACATACGCCAGGGCAGCTTTTCCGTCGGGGAACCAACCGACGTGGCTGATGAGGAAGGAATCTTCGAGATATCGCGAAAGATCGGTGAATCGCGGCTCCCCTCCCCGGGCCGCGACAATGCCGAGTGCGACTCTCGGGTTCGGCTCCCCCGCAAAAGGGTACGGGGTCTCTTCCACCGTGCGCCTCGGCCCGGTGTCATCGAGGACGGTGTGCATTTGAAGCGGTCGATCATCGAGTCGAAGGAAGGCGATGTGCTCACCATCGGGGCTCCACCAGAACGCCTTCCAGCTTCGGTTGAACAACTCTTCGAAATAGACCCAGACCGCTTTTCCGTGCCGGACCCGATCGCTGCCGCCGATGGTCAGGGCACGCTCGGTGGCCGTTTCCAGATCAACGACATGAAGATCGTTGTCACGGACAAAGGCAACGAATCGACCATCTGGGCTGAACTCCGCCATCTCCTCCTCGCCCGGAGAACTGGTCAAGCGTTTGGCCTTTGACCCGTCAATCGTGGCAAAGTACAAGTCATCACCGAACGAAATCAGAACGCCTGGATCGTTCGCGGAATAGTCTGAGATGGCTTGCCGAGCGAGACGCTGTGCGTCTTCGTCGCCAATTGTCGGGAGAGTGGCCAGGGCTGTTGCGATCGGCTCGGCGTCAAGGTAGGGCTCGGCCTTCCCGGTGGCCGCCTCGACCTTCATCAGCCGTCCATCACGCGACTGGAGATAGTGCTCACCGTCGAGCCACCGTACCGAGGCCGGTGATCCGTTGAAGTTTGGCCGGTCGCTCCCGTTCAGGACGTCAAAGGTGATCGGTTTGCGTTCCTCCTTCTCCTGTGCAAGAGGTGTTGTCAGCAGACCAATCTCGTTGACCAGACGGAGGACCGGGAATTCGTCTCCGGCCGCGAGGGAATCACCAAAAAATCCCCAGGTCAGAAGATTATCATCCGATCCCGGCTCCAGCAGATAGCTCGCCAACGTGCCGAGGGGCTGCGCCGTGCGGACAAGGATCGAACCGGCCGAAATGCGGCGCGTTGTGGTTCGTGTTGAGACCTCAGCTTCGATCGACGCTGGACCATAATAGCTGTCTCCGTTGCGATCGACTGTGTCCAGGGTCGTGACCTCGGCCTCAACTTCGATGTCTTCCCGAACCTGTTCACGAGCGATGCCGTGCCGATCGAGCGTGGCGATCGCTTCGGCATATGCGGGTGGAATTACGTAGGCAAACGGTCGGCGAACGGTTTTCGTCGGCTCGAATCGAGCCACCAGCGCCACGTCGTAATCCTTGGGCACCCCACTGGCATAGCTCTCCGAAGGGTTGGCCCCGCCCGATTCCTCGAAGCCGAGAATCGTGACCCTTTCGTCGAATGCCTGGGCTTCGGAGCGAATGGGCAGGTCGAGAGGCGAGCCGTCATCCGTCTCAGAGCGGGCACGATCAAGGAGCGTTTGAATCTCCTCACGATGCTCGACCGCTTGATCCAGTGACGACCGGACGAACGCAAGCGTTCCCGCCACACGAGCTTCGAATGAGGCATAGGCGTACGCCTCTGAAAGAATCGAAAGCCGATTACGCAATCCTACGTACGTCGTCCCGAACCGTGGATTTGCTGAATAGGTCGTCCACTCGGTATGGTCGCGTTCGAAGTTTCCATAGAAAAACGCATGTTCGCCGGTCGTCTTATGAAACGATTCGGCAATCGCGGGCAGAAAGACGTCTCGGGAAAAGGAGAGAACGTCGGGGTGTGTCGCTGGATTCTTCGGGCCGTCGTAGGTGATCAGGTAGCGATGAGCCGATCCATTGGTCGTGTGCGTATCGATGAAGAGATGAGGATCCCATTCGTCAAGGAACCGGACCAGCCCTTGAGTTTCCGGCGCCGTGAGAGCAATGAAATCACGGTTCAGGTCGAGGCGATTCCCGTTCCCTCGGACTCCGGTTCCCTCGGCCGGTCCATTCTGGCCGCGTCGGTTCTCGGTCGAGAAGCGTTCGGCTCCATCGGCGTTCAACACGGGGGCCACGCAAAGGATCAGGTCGTTCAGCAGCGGGTGACCTGGCTCATCCGTCAACTCTCGGATGAGCATGAGAAGCGCTTCCTTGCCGCAAACCTCGCCGCCGTGGATCGCGCCGATGGCGAGCACGATGAGCTTGCCGGAGGTTCGGGCGTCCTCGGCCGATGCGACCGGAGGATCACTGACGATCAGAAGCGGAAGGGAACGCCCCTCGACCGTCGTTCCCAACGATTCGAGCCGAACGGAGTCGGACCGAGCGTCGAGCTTCCGGCACAGATCGACGACCTCGTCGTATCGGGCAGTGGCCTGAAATGCGCTGCGTTCGGCGACGGTGCGAAGGTCGTCTTCCGCGGCGGCAGGCACCACCGAAATCAGCATCACGGCGAGCGATCGAATGATCATGCGCATGGAAGTCCTCGACGGAATCGAGCGATCGCGTCGGGGTTGGAGCAAGAGAGAGGGAGAGGGCTTGCTCCAACCCCGACATTGAGGAAGCGAATTGACAAGCGAGTGGAATCGAATCGTTCTAGTTTCTCAAGCTCGACAGCGGGGCCGGAATCCGCCCGCCGTGGCGGACGAAGTCGCCACTGCCGCCGGCGGCGTGGATGGGCAGAATGTCCATCTCGCCGAACAACCCGCCGAAGACGGCGCGATCGCCTGCGGCCTTGCCGGGAACGGGGATGACCCGCACGGCGGTGGTTTTGTGGTTGATAACGCCAATGGCGATTTCGTCGGCAATCAGCGCGGCGAGCGTTTCGGCGTCGGTGTCGCCCGGAACGGCGATCATGTCGAGGCCGACCGAGCAAACCGCCGTCATGGCTTCGAGCTTCGCCAGGGTCAGGTCACCGCAGGCGACCGCATCGGCCAGGGCGGCGTCTTCGCTCACCGCGACGAAGGCACCAGACAGCCCCCCGACGCTGGAACTGGCGAAGCTCCCCCCCTTCTTCACCGCGTCGTTCAGCAGCGCGAGCGCGGCGGTGGAGCCAGGAGCTCCCAGCCGCTTCACCCCCATGACCTGAAGGATCTCGCCGACCGAGTCCCCCACCTCGGGGGTCGGCGCGAGCGAGAGGTCAACAATTCCAAATGCGACACCGAGCCGTGCGGCCACTTCCCGGCCGATCAGTTCGCCGACTCGGGTGACTCGGAATGCGGTGCTCTTGATCTCCTCGGCAATCTCGCCCAGCGTCGGGCGGGTCTGGGCGTTGGTGACGAGATCCTCGACCGCCGCCTTCACCACCCCTGGGCCACTGACGCCAATGTTGATCACGCAGTCTGGCTCTCCTGCGCCGTGAAAGGCCCCGGCCATGAAGGGGTTGTCGGTCGGGGCGTTGCCGAAGATCACGAGCTTGGCACAGCCGAAGCCGTCGTGCGACCTCGTCCGCTCGGCCGTATCCTTGAGCACATGGCCGAGCAAGGCAATCGCATCCATGTTGATGCCAGCGGCCGTTGTGCCGACGTTCACAGATGAACAGACGCGTTGAGTGGTCGAAAGGACCAGCGGCAAGGCTTCGATCAAGCGTTTCTCCGCCTCGGTCCACCCTTTCTGAACCTGAGCGGTGAAGCCGCCGACAAGATCAACTCCCACCTCGGCCGCCGTGGCGTCGAGGGTCCGGGCGACAGCGATGAGACCTTCGGTATCGTGACCGGCGGCGACCCCGGCGATCGGGCTGACGGCGATCCGACGGTTGACGATCGGGATGCCGTAGCGTCCCTGCACTTCCTGGCAGACCTCGCGGAGCCGCCCGGCATAGTGCAGCAGGCGAGCTCGAATGCGGTCGCACAGGGTTGCAACATCAGGAGACGCGCAGCTCTGCAAATCCACACCCATCGTCACGGTGCGAACATCGAGCTTGTGCTGCCGGACCATGCCCAGCGTGGTGAGAACGTCCTCAGTGCGGTACAACGACGTCGCTCCCCTCTGGATTGCGGCTCGAACCGACCCGGACGGGCCGCGGTTCGTTGGTGGCCAGGAAAATGTCCTCGTGCTGCACGTACACTTCCATGCCCAGTTCTGCGCCAAACTGCTCCAGGTCGGCACGCAGTTCGGCTGGTTTCACCTCAGGAGGCAAGAATGCTTCCATGATCAATCGAAAGTTCGGGCCGTCAGATCGTGCGTGCAGGTCGACGATATTGACGCCCCGCTCGGCCAGTTTGCCGGCAATCCGGTAGATGTTCCCCGGGCTGTCCTGTCCCAGCACGGTCAGGATGAACCGATCGCCACCTGGGACCGGATCCGCGTGGTGGCCTTCATCGAGCAAGACCGCGACCTTCAGGTCGAACCGTTCGCCCCGAGCGGCAATCACCTCTCGAAGGGTTCGGGGGTCAATCGCTTCCGGAAACGAGGCGGCCAGAATGATCGTGAAGTAGCCCCGAAGAACCGTCTGGCTCAATTCAAGAATGTTTCCGCCTTGCTCGGAAATCGACCCGGTGACCGCGTGGACGATCCCGACGCGGTCGGCGGCCGTGACCGTCACAATGTAGGTAGGCATGGTGCTCCTGCAAGAAGAACCTTCGGTCGAAGGAGGTTGGTCAATCCGGAGAGCGGGCCAGGTGCCGACTCGATCCGCCTGACCCGAATCGTCAGGGAACGCGTTGCGGGTCCTGCGACACGACACCGGCCGAGCCGTCGTCGAGGCACGCCTTCGGAGGTCCGAGCCGATCGGCCCGACACGCCACGGCCAGGCTGATCCACCCGGCGATCAGCGCTGTTCCGCCGATCGGGGCGATCATCCCAAGCCATTTGGCCGTGCCACCGGCCAGCACCAGAAGATAAAGGCTGCCGGGAAAGACAATCGACCCGAACAGGAACAGCCAGCCCGCGGCCGAGATCACGTGGCTTGGGCCGGTCCGCAGGGCCAGAATGCCGACGGCCAGCAGCGCCAGGGAGTGAAACATTTGATACCGCACGCCGATCTCGAACGTCTCCAGGGCATCCGGATCAACCTTCCCCTCCAGGCCATGAGCCCCGAAGGTCCCTGCGATCACCGCCACCGCGCCGAGGATCGCCCCGACCCGCGCCCAGCCTGCTCCGTTCATCGACGTATGCCTTTCCGAATGCTCGCTCTTGCGAACGCCCGTGGACCAATTCCGGGACGTTCGCCTCGATCGGCCTGTTCCATCTTTGTCGTCAAATCGGCAAGGTGTCTCGGTCTGGCCCCGTCCGACCGACGCCAACCGTTCCCGACCTTCGCCGGGTCATTCGTCGCGGGGAAGTTCGGCGATCCGAAGGTTGCGGAAGCTCAGATCTGTTGTCGGGTCATGCCCTTGAATACTAATCACGCCCGGCGCGGCCTTGAAACCGTTGCGGCCGTTGTCGGCCGGTTCGCGGTCGTCGAACCAGTCGGTGACCTGATACCCGTTCACCCAGACGGCGAAGTGGTTGCCGTGGGCGATCAGGGTCTTGGTGAACCACTCGAAATCATCGGCCACGACCTTCCGAGCGGCCACCCGGCGATAAATCGCTCCGGTGCCGTAATCGACCGGCTTGGTGCGGTCGTCCCCTTCGTATTCGTTCCGAATCTGCGATTCGTAGCCGCTCCAGAACTGGCCGGGGAGGGCGCGGAAGAAGATGCCGCTGTTCAGGTGCTCGCCGTTCGAGAAGATGTCGAGTTGCAGGATGAAGTCGTCGTACTGGCCTTCGGTCTGGATGTCCCCCCGACCGTTCTTGACGTTCAGCTCTCCGGCCTCCGTCACCGAGTAGACCGACTCGCCGCCGTCGAGGACCTTCCAGCCGCTCAGGTCCTTGCCGTTGAAGATCGGCGTCGTGGCCTCGGGCTTCAACTCGACATCGCGGAGCATCAGCACGGCCCCCTCACCGACGCGGAAGCCCACCGCCTGACGCACCGGACCCGCAACGAGATACTTCTCTTGAAACTCCCCCGCGGCGAGCAATTCGCCATCCCGGGTTTCCATCTTCCCGGCAATCCCCTCGTCGTCGGCAGTCAGTTCGTAACGATCCCAGGTCTCCGGTTCCGTCTCGCCCACGGCATCGAGCGTCACCAGCGCGGCGGGACGGGCCTCGGGACGGATCAAGGCCATCAGCGCATCCCCCTTCCCCGCGTATCGGCAGGCAAAGCGGATCGTGCTCGGGCCGAACTCAGTCGTCGTCCGCACCACGGCCGGCCCCCGGACGACCAGGGCCCCCTCGACCACCGAAACGGCCTCGGCCGGATTCTCGGCCCTCACCTGCCAGCCGAAGGTCGTCTCGCCATCGAAAAGCTGGATCCAGCCCGCGGCGATCTCCTCGTCAGAAAGGGCATTGGCGGTGTCGTCTGCGGCACGGACCCCCTGGCCGGTCGAGGCGAGCAGCACCGTCAAGCCAACGAAAACGACAATGTTGCAGGAGTTCCGGATCAGGGTCATGGCGCGGGCTCCGGGGGATGCGGCGTCAAGCAGTTCACCCGGCATCATACCGGCAACTGATCCCGTTCGGCCAGCGTTCGATCACGACTCCCTCGCAGGCTCTCGAACACTTCACGTCACGAGCCGAGGCACGGCCGGGACCCCTCGAAGCCCGAGGACCGAGGCCCTTGCCTCGGCGGCGAGGAACAACGAGCCGGTCACGCAAATCAAGCCCGACGCCGGGGTGATCCGCCGGGCTTCGCTCAGCGCGAGCGTTGGGTCGGCGGCGATCACGCAGGGCGGGCCGCCAAGCTGTACAACGGCCTCGGCCACGGTCTCGGGATCGACCGCGCGCGGGTTCTCGACGAACCGGGTGGCGACCACGGCCTCGAACAGCGGCAGCAAGGCCCGAAGCTGGCCCGGCAAGTCCTTCTCGCGGCTTGTTCCAAAGACCAGGGTGCGGGGGACCTTCGGGAAGCACGATTGAAGCGTCTCGGCCAGTGCCTCGGCCGAGGCCACATTGTGTGCCCCGTCGATCACCAGCCAGGGAGCCTCTCCCACCACCTCGACCCTCGCCGGCCATTGCAGGCCCGCCATCCCTCGGACGACGGCCTCGGCCGACACATCCAGCTCCGGGTTCGATTCGCCCAGCGCGTCGAGTGCCGCCAGGGCCACGGCGAGGTTCCTCGCCTGGTGCTCGCCCGGCAAGGGACAGGCGAGCGATCCCCAGTCGCGCCGCCAGGTCCGCACGGCCACCCGGCCGTGATCGGGGCGAGCCAGGGGAGGCGTCGGAGGTTCATACGAACATTCAAAATCGACGCCGATTTGACGAATCGGGCAGCGTCTTGCTCTGGCGATGGCGTGGATCACGTCTCGGGGTTCCGGCTCGGCCACGCCGATCACGGCCGGGGTTCCTCGCTTGAGAATCCCCCCCTTCTCGGCCGCGATGTGTCCGAGCGTCGGACCAAGCTGCCGAACATGGTCGAGCGAGATCGACGTGATGACCGAGACGGCCGGCCGTACGACATTGGTCGAATCGAGCCGTCCTCCCATGCCCACCTCCAGCGCCACGGCCCGGCAGCCGGATCGGGCGAAATGGAGCAGGCCCATTGCCGTCGTGACCTCGAAGAAGGTCAGGCCGACCGGAGCCGGCCACTGCCGCTCGACGGTCTCGACGCTTGGAAGCACCGATTCATACAGGTCGATCAGTTCGCTCGGGTCCATCATCGCGCCGTCGATGACGAACCGTTCTTCCAGGCGGTGCAGGTGCGGCGAGGTGAACAGACCGGTCTTGATGCCGCCGGCCGAAAGGGCCGAGGCGATCATCGTCGAGGTCGACCCTTTCCCCTTGGTCCCGGCCACGTGGACGATCCGCAGGTGGTGCTGCGGGTCGCCCAGTTGGCGAAGTAACCGCCGCATCCGAGCCAGGCGAAGCTCAATTGAGGAGGCGGAGGCCGGCATGCCGACCCGTTCGTAATCAAGCCGGGCGTAGAGGCGGTCGATGCAATCCCGGTAGGCGTCGGTGCTCAAGGCAGGTCGGGCCCGGAGGGGTAATGGTCGCGCTGAGGATCGTGAGGCACGGGCACGGCTCCCGGCCCTTCCTGGTCGTGGTCGTCGGTCTCGTCGTCGGACGGGTCGAGGTCGATCGGGGGGCTGAGGGTATGCTCGGCACACGAGCGAATGGCGTCGAGCAGCTCGTCGAACGGGCCCCCCTTCAGAAGAATGCGGGAGGCTCCTCCGGCCAGCGCGAGCAATCGACCATCAGCCAGGCCGTCGCCGGTCAGGATGACCACCTGAAGGCCGGTGGCCAACGGATCGAACCGCAAGGCCTCAAGCACCTGTAACCCGTCTCGCTGGGGCATCCAGAGGTCGAGCACGAGGACCCGCGGGCGATGCTTCCGCACCTGCGCGATGGCCTCGTTGCCGTCCGACGCTTCCCAGACGGTCATGCCGGCGTCTCGCAGGCAGTTGGCGGTCACGGTGCGCAGGGCATCGTCGTCGTCGGCCACCACGATCGAGTAGCGTTCGGATCGGGCCACGGTCGTCACCCCTCCTTCTGCTCGGCGACGCTCACGATCGGCGGGTTTGATCCCTCAATGAACGTGCCCCGGCCTTGCCTCTGGATCGTCCGGTCCGGTGTGGCTTGAACGATGGTGACGACTCGATCGCCCCAGCATACCCCGACTCCCGCCTGGGCCGCCATGCCGGTTCCGATCGATTGTGGATTGATGGGAGCGATGACTATTCCCGAAGGCCCCGGACTCGTATCGTAGCATCATTGCAGACACGATGCGGATTCCCGGTGACGCGGTCGGGCCTGAACCCGGTGGCAAGCGGGATTGGATCGCATCAGATCGCAGCGATTGATGAGCCCTTTGAGCCATGATCCGTCTTCCTCGCCGTTCCCGACTTCCCGCCGCTCGGGCGGGCCTGGCCGTGCTCGGGCCGATCGGGCCGGAAGGCTCGGGAGTCTCGTACCGGGCCTGGTCTCCCGGCGAGGGAGACGCGGTGACCCTCTGGATCGACGGCTTGCGCGCCGAGGACGACCCGCTCCGCGCCGAAGGCCTTGCCCGACAGGCGTTCGCGCTCGAGCGCGTTCGACATCCGAACCTCGCCCAGGTCCTTCGGTTCGAAGCCCTCGACGGTCGCCTGGCTCTGATCGAGCGCCCCGGAGGAACGGTCCGCGCCGAGGTTCCGGTCGCTCCGGAAGACGACTCGCTCGAAACACCGAGCCGACGCCTGGGGCCTTCGTCGGTTCGTCGGGTGGTGGGCGAGGCGCTCCAGGCGGCCCGGGCGGTCCAGGCGTTGCACGAGCACGGGTTGAGCCACGGCAATCTTCGGCCCGAGTCCCTGGTCGCGCTGGCCGATGGCCGGGTGGTCGTGACCGGCCTCGGCCGCATCCCGCCGCCGCCGGAGGCCCCTGACGCGACCGATCCCCCCGCGTTTCCCGATCCTTCGGCCGAACGATCGGATCTCGACGCCCTCGGCCGGTTGCTCTACGAACGGCTCACCGGCACTCCGCCCGGTCCCTCGCCCGATCCGCCCGACACCCCTCCCCCCGAGTCGATCAACCGCCGCGTCCCTGCCAGTGTCTCTTCCTTGATCCGAAGGCTCCGCCTTCCGGTCGCGGACGGGGGCTTCGCATCGATCGCCCCGGCCGTTGCCGAGCTGGAACGGATCGTCGGCGCTCCGAGCCCCGAGACCTTTCTACCTCGGGAAGATCTGGTCGAGGCGTACCGATCGTTTGCCTCGGCCTTCGCCGAAGCGCCGAGCGCTCGTCTGGGGAAGACCGCCAGTCTGGGCTTCTACGGGGGCACGGGGGTCCTGGCCTTGTTCGCCTTGCTGGTGAGTCTGCCGAGCCTGGCGCTGGGATTGCTCCATTTGATGTTCATGACGGCCCTGTTCGGCTTCGTCGTGGGAGGATGCCGACGTGGGGGAGCCCTGTTCGACCGCGTTCGTCGGTTCGTCCTGGGTGGCCGAGGGCGAGACCTGGCGACGGTCGCGGGGGCGGTCGTGCTGGGCCTGCTCGGCCTGAAGGCGGCGGGGTTGCTCGGCGTTATGATCGCGCTCGGGATCGTCGCGGCGATTCTCAGCGGGGTCCGCGAGGTCCTGATCGACGACCGACTCGCCCAGGAGCGCCGCGAGCCGATCGAGCGGGCCTCGACCTTGCTCCGGGATCTCCGCGTCCACGGCCTGACCGAACCGAGCGTCCGGTCCTTCGCCATCGACCACGGTGGTGAGCACTGGGGACCGTTGTTCCTGGCCCTCTTTGGCGACGACGCCTACCGGGCCGCCGCGCAACGTCGGGCGGTGCCCTGGACCGATCGCCTGGTCCACGTCGAACTGCTCGGCCGAATCACGCGGTTCCTCGACACCCGCCTGATGCTCCGCCGAGACGAGCGCGACCGGGCGGTCCTCACTGCCCTCGAAGAGACTCGCCTGAAGGCCGCCGGGGTTCCCGAGTTGACCGCCCGGCGGCGGTCTTGGCGGATCGGGCCGGCCTTGATCGCCCGCGCTCGGGCCTTCGAGCGTGGCGAGGAACTGCCCGGCGGCTCTCTCGCCGCCTCCCTGGCCGAGGCGGTCCGAAACCCCGAAACCGTCCTGATCGAGGTCGAGGCCGAGTCGTCTCTCGACCGCCTCCGCCGTCGGTCCCTCACCCTGCTGGACGCCCTGACCGGCCCTCGTGTTCGGCTGCTCGTGGGTCTGGCCTTGCTGGCCGGGTTTCTGGCCTGGTCGCATCAGAATCGCCTGATTCCTCAGGAGGCGCCTTCGGAGCTGATCGAGGCCGCCCGATCTCCCGAGGACCTCGACCTCGACCAGCTTCGCCAGTCGATCGACGCCCGCCGCCAGGCGATCCAGGCCCAGGCCGATCGGGCCGAACCGCTTCGAGTGACGGTCGCTCCCGGGCTGCTCGCCCTGCTCTTTCGGCACGTCGGATCCGGTCTGGCCGCCCTGATTCTCCTGGCCTCCTGCCTCTCTGCCCGGCGAGCCGTGGCGCTGGCCTCCCTCGGCGCGGCCCTCGTCGCCCTGTTCGGTCCCAACCTCGGGCTCCCACTGGGGATCAGCCTCGGCCTGGCGGTGGCCCTGGCCCTGCTCGTGCCGGTGGTGGTCCGTCGTCTTGCCTGAACACTGAGGGTTGCCCTGTCCTCCTGAAATCTCCCGAATTCTCCAGGTTTCCACAAATCCCCCGGTTCTCTGCTCAAGGTAGACCCCGCACCTTCCGATCGTTGAAAGCGGGCGGTCAGGATTGACCCACCAGGCGGATCGAACCAGGAGGGTGAGGCGCGATGGATCGCGACGGACCCGACAGGGAGCGGAACCCGGCACGAGGAGCGGGCGTCGGCCAGGGCGAAGGCCGCGCCCGGGGTGTGCCCGTGGTGGTGCTGGAAGTCTTGACTCTGCTGATGTTTGTGCTGGGCGTGGGGGGAACGTGTGCCCTCTTGATCGCCGCGCATCGGAGGGTCGGGCAGGAGGAACCGCCGGCGGCCGTCGTGGCGATGCCCGCCGAGGGCCTCGGCACGGCGTCCGGTCTGGTCGAGGAGGCCCCGCCTCCCGAAATCGCTCCGGTCCCGGAACCCGAGCCCGAGCCGGAACCCGAAGCCCTGCCCGAACCTGAGCCCGAACCCGAGCCCGCGCCGGCGGTGGATCTGACGGCCGAGGCACTGGCCGAGATCGCCGCGAGGCGGGACGAGCTGGCCGAGCAGGTCGATCGGGTGTCGCGGCGGGTGGCTGAGGTTGGCGGCAGCCTGAAGGAAGCGGGACGGCGGATCGAGGCGTTCCTGACCGAGGCGAGGGAGGCCGATCGGCGTCGGCGGCGGCTGGCGGCCGAGGCCGAGCAACTGGAGGCCGAGCTGCAACTGGTGGCGCTGGAACGGGATGTGCTTGAACGCCAGCGAAATCAGGTCGAGGAGCAGCACCGACGGAAGATCGAGCGACCCGGCTACGCGATCCTCCCCTACCGGGGGATCTCGGGCACCTGGCGTCGGCCGATCCCGGTCGAGTGCCGCAACGGCATGGCGGTGATGGAACCGGGGGGCCTGAGCTTCTCGATGATCGAGCTGGCCGCGATGCCCGGTCGCTCCGGTCCTTTTGGCGCAGCGGTCAAACGCCTGGCGTTCTTGCTGGAACAGGAAGGCGCGCCGGGGGGGGAGCGGGTCGAGCCGTACGTCCTGTTCGTGGTCCGGCCCGACGGCATCCGCCCCTTCTACGAAGCTCGATCGTCACTCGACGCCATCGGGATCCCTTATGGGTACGAGCTGGTCGACCAGGACTGGGAGATCGAGTACCCCTCCTGGGACGACCCGACCATCTGGGAATCGCTCGATGCCTCGCTTCAGAACGACCCGCCCGACTGGGATGCCGTCGTTGCCGACGAACCCGGTCTGGCCGGATTCGGGGGGGATGGCGGCTTCGGTGGGCTCGGAGATCAGGCCGGTCGGGGCCGTTCGGGAGCCCTGGGAGTTCCTTCCTATCCCGGCGGGGCCGCGATCGCGGAGGACATGCGAAGCCTGGCGGACCTGGTGCCGGAGGGTCCGATCGGCCTACCGGGCGAGCCAGGAATCGGCTCGGGCCTGGGGGATCGAGGGACCGGGGGCGGCGGGCGATCGTCCGTTAGTCCCGTCGGACCGGAGGACGCGATCGCCGGTGAGATCGACGGCCGACGAGGCTGGTCCAGCATCGTCGAGCCGGAAGTTCCAGGGCGGGACGGAGTGCCGGGAGGTGACCGAAGCGAACCCGGTTCTCGCCTTGCTGCCGGCTCGGGCGTGGCGGGTCGGCGTGGGATCGGCCCGGTGGGATCGGCCGCGCCGACCGGAGGGAGAGGAACACCGGGAGGAGGCGGCGGAACCGGCGTCGGCTGGCGAGACGGCGAGCCGGGCTCGGGTCGGCCGGGCCTTCCGATGCCAGGCCTGGAGCAACTGATCGGCTTCGGTGGCCAGGCCGAAGGGGGGGCAAGTGGTGCTCCGTCGGCTGGTCCGGGAGCACCGAACGGATCGGGAAGTGGTGCCGGGCTGCCTTCGGGGGAGCCGAGCCCGGAGGAGGCGTTGGCTCAGGGGGATCGTCGGCTGGCCTCGGGAGATCGAGGTCAGGAGGCATCGGGCGACTCGGCCTCGCCGTTCTCGGGATCGGGCTCAGGTTCCGGATCGGGGTTCGGTTCCGGTACCGGCCGGCAACAGATTGAGCTGGTGGTGGCCAGTGGTCGGAAGGGGGTGACGATCCATCCCGGCGGCTATCGCCTGAGCGAGGAGACGGTGAAGCAGGACGACGGGCGGTTGATGAAGGCGATTGAGGCGGTCGCGGCCTCGGAGCGGCGAAAGAATCCGGCCA
Organism: Tautonia marina; assembly: GCF_009177065.1. Classification (NCBI taxonomy): domain Bacteria; kingdom Pseudomonadati; phylum Planctomycetota; class Planctomycetia; order Isosphaerales; family Isosphaeraceae; genus Tautonia; species Tautonia marina. The sequence continues at coordinate 20,364 of NZ_WEZF01000008.1, read as the reverse complement.
GCGACCCGGTGCCGACGGTCCGGTTCCTGATCGAGCCGGGGGGCTACGGCCTGTACTGGTCGGCCCGCAGTCAGGTCGAGCTGGCGAGGCCGGAGTGGCCGATCACCTGGCAGGCGAGTCAGCCAAGGACCTTCTCCCTCTTTGGATCGGAGCGCTGGTGATGAGCATGGTCACATCGTCGAGCCGATCGGAAGCGTTGGCCTGGAAATCGCCGGCTCGGGTGCTGGCGGAAGCGATTGCCCTGGTGCTGGTGATCGTCGGCCTGGGGGCCTGGATCGTCCGGAATCCCGCGTCGGAAGCGGTCGCGGTGGTCGATCCGGTGGTGGTCGAGGCCGAGCCGCCGGCCGAATCCGCACCCCCCGAGTTGCCGGAGGAGGCGGTGCCCGATCCCGAGCCGCCCCCCCTGCCCGACCCGGAACCCGAGCCGATCGGCCCCGACCCGGTCGCGCTGGCTCGGGCCGAGGAGGACCTGAAGGCGGTCGAAGCGGCGTTACAAGCGGCCGAGGAGGAGAAGGCCCGGCTCGTCTCGGAACACGGAGAGACCGAGCTTCGGACCCTTGCGGCTACGCGCACCGCGGCCGAGTCGGCCGAGCAGTTACGTCGAGAGGCGGAGCGGGTGGCCGCGGCCCGTGCCAATATTGCCGCCCTGCAAGGCGAGCGCGACCGCTTGAACCGGGTCATCGCCGCCATTGAAGCCGCTCCGCCGCCGAGGGAGGCCCTCAATACGAGCCGAAGCCCCGTGGCCCGGACGATCACGGGGGAGGAGTATCACTTCGAGATCCGAGGGGATCGGGTGGCCTTTATTGATCTCGACCGATTGCTGGAGAAGGCCCAGGTCGATGCGAAGCTTCGCCTGAGGATGACCGGGCTGAATACCCGAGGAGTTTCCGGAACGGTTGGGCCGATCGGGGCGTTCTCGATGTCGTACCAGATTGGCCCAACGGCCGTCGGGCTGTCGGCCGATCCGAGGCGACCGACCGCCGTCTCGGCCTCGTTCGGCTTGCAAGGGTTCGAGGTCGTGCCGACCCGAGCCCAGCGGGGAGAGCCGTTCGAGATCGCCCTGTCACCGGTGTCGGAAGTCGGCCGGGTGATCCAGCGGCTCGACCCTTCCCGAACGACCATCACGCTTTGGGTCTATCCGGACGGGTTCGCGCTGTACCGGAGGCTCTGGAACGCGCTGCACGAGTACGGCTTTACCATCGCCGCCCGTCCCTTGCCGGAGGGGATGCCGATTCGAGGGGGGCCGAACGGCTCTCGATCGGCCGGGCAGTGATTGGCCTGGAGGTGCCGGGTTGTCAAAGAGCGGAGGGGGCGGGACGGCGCGACTCAGGGGGAGGCGACCCGCGAGAGGTAGCGGCCGCCGGAGTCGTCGGCGATGGCTTGAAGCTGTGCGGCACCTCGGCCACCGCTGAGGTCGATGCAGTGGATCGGGATGCGGTCGGGATTGCGGGAGAGGATCGTCGTGTCGGTGTCGGCTGGGAATTCGCCGTCGGTGAGGAGGAAGACGGCATCGGGTCGGAGACCGAGGGCGAGCTTCATGGAGGATCGGGGGTCGGTTCCTCCGTCGGGAGCGATCGTGTTGATCCAGGAGGTCGCCGCCCGCTTCGCCTTCGTGTCGGCCGATTGAGGGATGCCGCCGGCCATGGGGATGGATCGGTTGTTGAAGAAGATGACCAGGAAGCGCTGCGGGTAGCGCAGGCTGTTGATGCAGCGGCGGAGTTCCTGCCGGGCCCGGTCGATCCGCAAGCCGTCGTCCATGCTACCGGAGCAATCGACGACGAAGACGAAGAAGGAGCCCCGGGCCCGGATGCCGTAGAACGCGGTCTGTTGCCAGGCGGGAATGCTCCGCCAGTCGATCGAGCCGTCGTACGGGTCGCCCGTAGAAGGGCGGCGCTGATCGGCCAGCGCGTTGACCGATCGAACCGTTGGCCCGACGCGACGAGGAGCCGGAGCGGGGGTGTCGTCGGCCGTGTCCGATTCGGTCCTGTCCTCGTCGTTGGAGGGGGCGGGAACGGGAGGACGAGGAATGGGTTTCGGCTCGTCGGCAAGCGCCGACCGGGCGAGGACCGAGGCACCCAGCACGGCGAGGACCAGCGACCATCGACGCTTGGGAGGCGGAAGCGGGCAGGATCGTCGCATGCGAGGCTCCGAGGGGTCGGGCTCCAACCGGGGGGACGCGGTCGGGCGATTTCGACGGATTCGATCGGAGATCCGGAACGCATTGACCTTTGACGCCATCGAGTCCCATGATAGTCGAAGTCGATCGGCAATCGACCTGCCGGAATCTCCTTCCCTCCATGCACCAACCGCCTGTGTCACGTCTTCGGGCCGTGATCCTTCCTGGAGTGTCTTCCCTTGTTTGAGGTCTTGACCACCGCCGATTGGATGACGCTTGGCGGGACGATTCTGACGTTGATTGCCCTGGAAGGGCTGCTCAGTGCCGACAATGCGCTGGTGCTGGCGGTGATGGTCCGCCACCTGCCCCGAGAGCAGCAGAAGAAGGCCCTGCGGTACGGGATCATCGGCGCGTTCATCTTCCGGTTCATCGCCGTCTTGCTGGCGGCGAAGATTCTCGATTACTGGCAACTGGAGGTGATCGGCGGGATCTATCTGTTGCAACTGGCTGTCCGCCATCTGTTGACAGGTGAGGAGGAACCGCACTACGACGACGAGCTGAGCTCGGCCGATGGGCAGCAGGCCGCGCCGGTCTTGCACGATCCGGCGGTGCCCGCCGGCGAGGCCCCGCCGAAGCGTCGGCGCCATCGCGGAGGCTTCTGGGCGACGGTCGCGGGGGTCGAGATGGCGGACATTGCCTTCTCGATCGACTCGATCCTTGCCGCCGTGGCCATTGCCGACGGCATGCCGGAGCATCTGCATGACGTCGAGTTCGGGTTCTTCACGCTCAAGACCTGGGTGATCTACATCGGGGGAGTCCTGGGGATCATCACGATGCGGTTCGTGGCCGGGTACTTCCTGCTCTTGCTCAACCGGTTCAAGGGGTTGGCGGTCGGGGCGTATCTGCTGGTCGGCTGGATCGGTTTGAAGCTGATCGGCTCGGGCTTCCACCACGCGCTTTATCGAGGAGAGGAACGGCTGACCGGCGGCTGGAAGGATCAGGTGCCCGAGTGGCTGGCCCACAACCTGGAGATGCCGAGCTGGTTCTTCTGGAGCGGGATGGTGTTGATCCTGGTGCTGAGTATGGTCTTGAGCCCCCGGAACGCGGCTCGGGAGGATTGATTCGAGCCGTTGCCGGGTGCATGGTTCGGTACGAGCTGGCCTCAGCCCCCCTCACCGGGCCTTCGGCCACCCTCTCCCCCGCGATCGGGAGAGAGGGTTGGGAGAAGCGGGTCAGGCGTAGGTGACTCCTTCGCGGGACAGTGCGGTTTGCAGGGCGACGGCGGCATCGCCGAAGCGGTCGGGGCCGGTGAAGCCGTAGCTGGCCTCGGCGACGACGAGGTGGGGTTCGAGGACGCAATAGCCGTCGAAGCCTTTGGCCACGGCGTCGGTGATGAGCTGGGGGATCATCCCCTCGCCTTCGCCCGCGGGAACGTTCTTCTTGAGCTTCGTGTCGTAGTCCTTGACATGGAAGTGGACGACGCGATCGCGGAGCAAGGCCCAGGCCTTGTCGACCGCTTGGCCGACTTCGAGGTAATTGGCCGGGTCGAAGGCGTGGCCGAGCGCGGGGGAGTTGACCGCGTCGAGCAGGTCCTTGACGCGCTCGGCCGTGTCGCCGTAGATCCCCTTCTCGTTCTCGAGCAGGAGGGTCACGCCGCGCTCCTCGGCAATCTTCGCCTTGGTGGTCATGCGGCGGACGACCTCGTCGCGGTGGGCCTCCGGTTCGGTCCCCTCGGGGATGTAGTAGGAGAAGATCCGGATGCGGGGGCACTCGTAGAAGTCGCACAGATCGAGGGCGATCTTGTAGCGTTCGAGGTGGGGCTCGAACGGCTCGTCGGCCTTGATCTTGCCGATGGGAGAGCCGATGGCGCTGAGGCCCATGCCGCGCTCGCGAAGCATGGTGCGGAACTGCTCGTGCTGCTCGGAGCTGAGGTCGAGGACGTTGGTGCCGAAGATGGAGCGGAACTCGACGAAACGGATGCTGTGGATCAAGAGGGTGTCGAGCTGTTCGGCGGGGTCGGCGGAAATCTCGTCGGCGAAGGCACTCAGGTAGATCATGGGGCGGTCTCGATGGGCCGGAGGGTGGGGTCGGTGCCGGGCTCGGGTTGGGCCCGATGGCGGACAGACACCCGGGGCGGTGGGACGGCGATCAATGCCCGAGATTCTACCACTCCGAGGGCGATCTGCGAACGACCCGGAACCTCCGGCGAGGGGAGGAGGCGGGCGCACGCCGGCTGATCGGAAGGCGTGAGGCCCCCGTGCCGAGGTGGTTCGAACGCTCAGAAGGTCAGTCGGAGAGGCCAATCAGGCCCCTTTGCGCGGCTCGATCCGGCCCGAAGGAGCCCCCGTTGAGGGAGCCGGAGGGCAGTTCGGTGCGCCCGGGTGCGCCTCGAATTGCGGTTCGGTGCGCGGGAGATCGTGCGAGGGGCCGGCGGGAGGCTCGGGACGCTCGGCGTTGTCGCGGTTGGGGTTATGGCGATCGGCCGGGGCCGATTCGGGGGGCGTTGGGGGTTCGTTTCGTGACATGGGGGGGGAGTCGGGCAGATCGACAGAGCGTCGGCGGTCGATCGCGGGGGGCTCGTCGGCCGTCGGGCCCCGGAACCAACCGGACGAGGGGCGGGACGAGGCGGCGAGGCGGTCTTGCTGGAGAATGCGGGTGTCCATCTTCGAGCGTTCGACCTTGAGATTCACGACCATCGAAAGGCTGCGCTGCATGTCTCGAAGGGCGTCGCGGCGGTAGCGGTGGCGCTGTTGTCCCTCCTTGCTCGTGTCGACCATGGCGGCGGTTTCGGCGGCGAGACGCTGGGGGCCTTCCTCCTCGTCCCAGACGATCGGGCGGAGGCTCTGAAGGCGATCGATCTGATCGACGAGCAGCGCGCGGAGCCGGGCGAAGGCGTCGCGGTCGTCGGAGAGTCCCGGCGCGGTGTCGGGCTGGAGCGCGGCGGGGGAGACTCGGGCGACAAGGTCCCAGAGGCGTCGGGCATCGACATCGAGCGCGGCGGGGGGCTCGGAAGGTCGGCCCAGAAGGTGAAGCGCCATGGTCAGGTCGGCGGCGATCCAGCCCCGGCCGGCGTCGAGGTGGCCGAGCAAGGTTTGCCAGTGCCGGACGAGCCAGTCGATGCCGAAGGCGCTCGCTTGCAACTGGGTAACGACGGTTTCGGGATTGTCGCGCAAGCCCTGGGCCTTGCGACGGATGGCGTGGCGTCGGGATTCTTCCCACTGGCGGATCGCCTCGCGGGCAGCGGGCTGGAGGCGGGCCTCCTCGACCTCGACGCAGCGCAAATAGCGGACATATTCCATGGCGGCCGATCGGATGAGGGCTTCCTCGGAATCGGTCTGCGGCAGGTGCTTGGCCACCCAGCGATCGGCGATGACGATGAGGCGCTCGGCCTCCTCCTGACAGAGCGGACGCCGAGCGGTCAGGCCGTGCGTGACCGCGTTGCGCGAGCTGGTCGCCTTGCCGGATTCGGTGCGGGGGCCGGTGGATCGAGGGTCGAAGGTGTCAGTCATGGGATGTTTCCTGACATGCAGCGTGTTCAAAAGACGTCCATCGCGTGGGAGGGGCTGTCTCAAAGAGCTGCGCTGATCTGGAGCGCGTGAGATCGGGCCCACACTTGATATCATCGGGAAATTGACGAGGCTTAGTCACAAAAGGGAGGATCAACGCGATGAGCATGGCGAGCGGGAACAGGCGGTGGTTTATCGGATCGGCGGCGGGGATGGTGCTGGCGGCGTCGGGATTGAGCCGTGCGAAGGCCGAGGCGCCGGGGGATGGCGTGATCCGGTTCGGGCTGATCGCCGACGTGCATCAGGACATCATGCACGACGCCGAGGAGCGGCTCGGGGCGTTCGTTCAGGACATGAAGGCCCGCAAGGCGCAGGTGATCGTTAACCTGGGAGACTTCTGCGTGCCCGATCCGAAGAATGATCGGTTCCTGAGCATCTGGAAGAGCTTTGGGGGATCGAATTACCACGTGATCGGCAACCATGACACCGATGGCGGCTACCGGCGCGAGGAAACGGTGGAGTATTACGGCAGCCCGGGGCGGTACTTCAGCAAGGATGAACATGGGGTGCATTGGGTGGTGCTCGACGGGAATGACCCGGATGGCAAGCCGGGCTATCCGTGCAACGTGAACGACGAGCAGTTGAAATGGCTCGCGTCGGATCTGAGCCGAACGGGATTGCCGACGTTGGTGTTCATTCACCAGCCGATTGATGCGTACGACCAGCACGTTCGGAGCGCCCGGAAGGTGCGCGCGGTGTTGGCGGAGGCGAACCGAGAGGCGGGGTTCCGCAAGGTGATGGCGGTGTTCTCGGGGCATGCGCATCTGGATTACGTGAAGGAATCGGACGGCATTCCGCATGTGCAGATCAACAGCGCTTCGTATCAGTGGGTGGGGATGAAGCACGCGAATTATTCGGCGGAGATTTTGGAGAAGCACCCGTGGATCGCCTCGACCTGTCCGTACGATGCGCCGCTCTGGGCCAGCGTGGAACTCGATTGCGAGGCGGGGGAAATCCGGATCGAGGGGCGAGAGGCGGGCTGGGTGGGGCCGGACCCGTGGGAGCTGGGAATTCCCGAAGATGCGTATCAGCGCAGCCGGGATCTGTGCCGACCGGCGATCCGCAATCGCGTGATTCCGGGCTGATGGGGGTGGAACCGAGGGAGCAGACGGTGGCGATTGGAGATGCGTGAGGTAGGATGAAGCAGACTTGGTGACGACGGCAAACGAAGGGAGCGCGAGTCCTCGGAGGCTCGCCACGTCGCGCAGCAGGAAAACGAAACGATCGGTGAGGGCCCTTGTCATGTTCTGGCTCTGGATGTTCTTGATTTACTGGCTCTTGCTGTTCGTGGCCTCGTACATTGTGACGGAGTACGGTCAGAAGTACTTTTATGATGAAGTGACGCCGTTCGCGGGGTTGAAGGTGGGCGGGGTGTCGCTGGCGCTGGCGGGCTTTCTGACGTGGTGGGACCCGTCGAGCGTGAACATGGTGACGACCGACATTGCGTACACGGCGATGCTGGCGATTGCCGGGTTCGTGCTGTTTTGTCTGGTGATCCAGTTTCATGCGTCGCATGCGCTGCTGCTCGGCCCGGTGACGGTGGTGCTGGTGGCGTTTACCGCGGCCATGGCGATGGACAGCCTGAAGGCCGGGCCGCGGGCGAACCTGCGCGATCGGCCGATTCCGCCGCAGGAACGAACGATCCGCAAGTCGGCCTCGTCGACGGTGGGCATTCCCGTACCGAAGGAGGGGGACGAGGACGCCGCGACGGAGAAGGCAGGCTCACCAGAGGGGCGCTGAGTCCTGGTGTTTGACCCTGGAGATTCGGATGAGTTGGGGTGGCCGGGGTCGTGTCGGCCCCAGCGGATCGGCAGGAGGCCGTTGCTTCACCCGGCTGGGGTCACGATGGCTCCAGCCACCCCGCGGAAATCCGAGACGCCTGCTTCCACCCTCAACTGATGCGTTGTGACTGGCCCCGATGGCTCGCCAACCGGGGTCGCGGAGCGACGAGAGAACTCGGGGCAACCTCCCGCAGCCTCTTGCGGCTGCGCCGCCCCGGTTGGCGAGCAACCGGGGCCACCCGGCGAAGGGAGCGACGCATCTTTTGAGGATGGATGGCGTACTCCGGTCGCCTGACTTACAAGGTGGTTGCGAGGGCTTGATCGCGGTCAGGAAAGCTGGGCGATGATGCCGGGGAGGACCTCGGCGAGGCGGTCGGAGGCCTCGACGGCGTGTTCGCGGAGGGCCCAGAGGTCCTTGACGCTGCTCGGGCGTTTCATCAAGGCGCCCAGGGTCGCGCCGAGGCGGAAGCCACCGGTGGGGCCCATGACGGTGAGGACCTCGGGGGGGAGGTCGGTGTTGGCCTCGTCGCTGACGGCGCGGACGGCGAGGAAACGCTGGCCACGATCGGCACAAAGGGAGGCGACGGCGGCGGTTTCCATGTCGACGATGTCGGCGGCAAAGCGCTCGCGGAGCGAGGCTTTCTCGGCGGCGGTGCGGACGATCTTCGAGGCGGTGAGGAGGCGTCCGGATCGGAAGCGGATCCTGGAAGACGGAGAAGATTCGGGAGGGGTGAAGGGGATGGTCAGCGGGGGATCGTCGGGGCGGTTGGCGTCGAGGATTTCGGTGGGGAAGATGATGTCGTTGCGTTTGAGGCTCGGATCGAGGGCGCCGCAGAATCCGACCGAGAGGAGCCACCTCGGCCGATGACCGCTGATGAGGCGTTTGGCCCCCTTGGTGGCGAGCGCTCGGCCGACCCCGGAAACGATGAGGGTGACGACGGTGTGCTCGCCGAGGACCCCTTCGGTGACGGCGCGGCCCGAGCCTTCGGGATCGGAGTAGGTGCGGACGTCGTGCAAGAGTTCGACGATCGGGTCGGCCTCGATGGGCAGGGCGATCACGATTCCGACGTCGGCGGGTCCGGGGGCGGGGAGAACCTGATTCATGCGTCTCGATCGCGGAAAGCGAGGCGGAAGGGGAGCGTCGAGCTTGAAGGATGGCCGAGGGAGGCGTTGGAAATCAAGAGGCGGGGTGCGGAATCTCTTGTCTGGAGGCGGTAGGCAGTAGGCAGTAGGCAGTAGGCAGTAGGCAGTAGGCAGTAGGCAGGAAGCAAGACGTAGGAGGTATCTCGCTCGCGCGAGCGGGGGTTGAGTGACGGTTGCTCTTGCTCCGAGGGTGGGGAGAGGGGGCTGGGGTCGAATTGCAAGCCGTTGAGTTCGAGTCCGAGCCCCCCTCACCCGGCCTGCGGCCACCCTCTCCCCCGAGGGCGGGGGAGAGGGTTGAATTGCTGTCGATTTCGCCCCGCGAGCGGGGGAGAAGTCGCACTCGCCCCGAGGGCGGGGAGAGGAGGCTGGGGAGCCGATCGCGTCACATGTCGAGCGGGCGGGGATCGGCGGGGATGCCGCAGGCGAGGGCGCCGGCATGGAGGCGGGAGGGGGCGGGGACGGCGAGGGCCGAGCGGTAGCGGGCCAGGGCCATCAGGGGGAAATAGATGCGGTAAAGGTGGTAGCGAAGGTAGAAGACCTTCGGGAAGCCGGTGCCGGTGAATTGCGGCTCGTCCCAGGTGCCGTCGGGGTTCTGGGTTCGGAGCAGGAAGGAGACGCCGCGGCGGACGCTGGCGCTGTGGGCGCGACCGGCGGCGATCAGGCCGTTGACGGCCCAGGCGGTTTGAGAGGCGGTGGTGACCCCCTTGCCCATCCAGGCGGGGTCGTCGTAGCTCTGGCACGACTCGCCCCAGCCGCCGTCGTCTTGCTGGACCGATTCGAGCCAGTCGGCCGCGCGCTGGACGCTTGGGTGATCCATCGGGAAGTCGATCGCCTGAAGGCCGAGCAAGACCTGCCAGGTGCCGTAGATGTAATTCACCCCCCAGCGGCCGTACCAGCAGCCTTCGGGCTCCTGGGTGGACCAGAGGTACTCAAGCCCCCGGGCGACGGCCGGGTGATCGGCACGGTAGCCGAGGGTGCCGAGGATCTCAAGAATCCGGGCGGTGATGTCGGCGCAGCTCGGGTCGAGAATGGCGTTGTGGTCGGCGAAGGGGACCTTGGTGAGTAATTGATTGTCGATATCGACATCGAAGGCCGCCCATCCGCCGTCTCGGTTCTGCATGGCCAGCAGCCAGGCGACGGCGCGATCGGTGACGGCCTGGCCTTCGGGGAACCGGGTGAGGGAGGTCCGGCCGAGGGCGAGCAGGACCATGGCGGTGTCGTCGATGTCGGGGTAGAAGTCGTTGCGGTACTCGAAGGCCCAGCCGGTCGGTTCGAGACCGGGGCGGCGGCGCTGCCAGTCGCCGGGGGTCCGAATTTCACGGTCGAGCAGCCAGCGAGCGGCCTGGACCATGCGGGGATCGTCGGCCGGCAGGCCGGAATCGGCCAGGGCGATCATGGCGATGGCCGAGTCCCATGTGGGAGAAACGCAGGGCTGGACCCGAACCGAATCATGCTCCTCGATCATCAGGTCTTCGAGCTGCTGCAAGGCCTGGCGGACGAGCGGGTGGTCGTCGGCGTAGCCGAGGGCTCGGAGGGCGAAGACGGAGTAGACCATCGCCGGGAAGATGGCGCCGAGCCCCTCGGAGCGGTCGAAATGCTCGACCATCCAGCGGTGGGCGGCGGCGAGGCCGGGGCGCCGAACGACCTTCGGCACGATGCGGTGGGCCCACTTCATCAGGCGGTCGCAGGCGACGAAGACGTTGGCCCAGCTCCAGGTTTCCTCGGTGCGACGCGAGGGGGGAGGCAGGTCGGGCCGGAACAGCTCGGCGATCCCCTTCTCGGCGGGGAGGTGGCGAACGGGGCGGAGGACGGAGAGGATCGCCAGGGGAACGACCATCGTCCGGGTCCAGGACGACATGTCGTAGATGCTGAGTCCGAGGTGGGTGGGCAGGAAGATGAGCTCGGGGGGGACGTACGGGCAGTCGTCGTACGACATCTGGCCGAGCAGGGCGAGATAGAAGCGGGTGTAGCTGTTGCTGGACTGGGCCCCGCCGGCGTCGAGAATGCGCTGGCGGACGCGAACCATCTCGGGATGATCGGGGTCAACCCCGACGAGCTTCAGGGCGAAGTAGGCTTTGACCGACGCGCTGAGGTCGAACGGGCCGCCGGGGTAGATGGCCCAGCCGCCGTCGGGCAGGCGCTGCTCAAGCAGGTAATTGCAAAGCTTGGCGACGACCGGATCGTCTTCGCGGCCAAGGGAGGTCAGGAGGAGGACGAACTCGGATTCGAGGATGGTGTCCCCTTCGAGTTCGCCGACCCAGTGGCCGTCGTCGCGTTGCTGGTCGAGCAGCCACTGGCGGGTGGCGGCCAGTCCGTGATCGAGGTCTTCGGCATCGAAGGCCGGAGTCGTGAACCCTCGCGAGGAGGTTTTGGAGGTTGGACCTCGTCCTCGCTTGCTACCGTCGAGCTTGACGATCATTGCAGTCTCGGTCCCCCCTCCTTGAGGTGGTTCGTCCCGATGTCCCATCCGTGCTGCCGCATCGAACCTCGGGCGCGGTCGGCTCATCCGTGATCCGATGGATCGCGCGGGGCACATCCTACGCCTCGATTTGTGTGACAATCAAGGCCAATCCGACCTGGGATGCCTCTTCTACGGTTGTTTTTTCGCTCGCCCCGATGACGGGGGGCAGTAAAGTTTCCGCATCTTTCCAGAATTCACAATCGTGGGGGTTTCGATCGGGAGCAAAGCGGGACCAGGTCGCAGCGTGCGGGACGGGGGTTCTGCTGGGGACGGTCCCGAATCGCCTGGCAATGAGGGGAATGTGGGGAGAGGCGGTCGTGTGTGAAGGTGTGGTGCGAGTGGCAAGGAGGGGACGCTGGGTTGACATGCCAGCGGAGGAGGATGAGGGGGTGGTGGGATCGATCGGAACGGGGGGACGGCCGGAGGAATCGCCGGAGCCCGACGTCTTGTGCGAGGCCACCTCACCTGGCCTTGCGGCCACCCTCTCCCCCCCCCGAACGACGGGGGAGAGGGTCGGAGCAGAACCGGACTCGTGGGAGGTATCTGGATGGGATGGGCCAATTACTGGACCTGGATCGGGTCGAGCGTCAGTTTGTCGAAGACGCGGACGACGTCGAGGAACTGGGCGTAGGGAGAGACGCCGTCGAGGCTGGTGGCGTTGAGCTTCAGGTGGGTGGCGTCGACCTCGGTCTGGCGCAGGGCGGCATCGACGGCGACCCAGCGACCATTGATATGAACTTCATTCCACATGTGGAAGCCAAAGCCGCCTAGCTCATCGACATAAAGCAGGCCGACGGCGATTCGGGCGGGGATGCCCGAGGCGCGGCACATAGCGGCGGTCAGGACGCTGTGTTCGCTGCAATCGCCGCTGAGGTCGCGGGCGACGTCGCGAGCGGTGGCGAAGGCGGTTTCGAAATTTTTCTCGCGGACGTTGTCGGCGACCCATCGGGTGATGGCCTGGGCGCGTTCCCAGGGGTCGGGGCCGACGTTGGCGAGGGCGCGCTGAGCGAGGGCGACGACCTGGGAATCCTCGCTGTTGATCATGGGGTTGGCGGCGAGGTCTTCCGGGGCGGCCGAGGTGGCATTGGCCGAAGCGGCCTGAGGCCCCACGGTGCGTACGTCGAGCAAGACCGAGCCGTCGCCGGCGCGGCGGATCGCCTGGCGATCGTCGGTGGGGAAGACCTCCTCGGGTGGGGTGTCGCCAGTCAAGTCGACGCGGTAGGTGGCGGCGCGGACGTTGCCGGGATTGGTGATGCGACGGCCGACCTTGACGATGGTGGCCTTGACGATGTCGAAGCCTCCGCTGCCGGGAGCCAGGGCCCCTTCCCGGGTCGTCCGGTAGGTGACGATGCCGCCGAAGGCGTCGGTTCGGCTGGTGAGGATCTGGCCGCCGGAATCGACCCAGTAGCTGGAATCCATGCCGGGCAAGACCTTGCCGTCCGGCCCCTTGACCTGGGCATCGACGCGGAGCAACTCGACGGTGGTGCCCCCGCCCAGCTCGACCGGCTCGACCTGCCGGGCGTTGAGGGTGGTCAGGCCGATCTGGTTGAGGTCGGGGATGAAGGTCTTGATCTCTCGGCGATCGCCGGGCTTCATGGGGGAGCGGGCGAGGCTCAGCTCGGGACCGTAGGGGCCGCGCACGTCGTCGGGCCAGGGCAGCTCGACCCGGGTTTGCCGGCCGCCGGCGGTGAGGGTCAGGGGCATGATGCCGTTCTGAACGTCACCGGAGACTCGGGTTTCGTTCGGCCCGGCGAGGCTACGGGCGTCGAGCCGGAGGACCTGGCCCTCGTAGGTTTCGATCGTGCCGTAGCGGGTAGCGATGACCACCTGATTGTCAAGCCGCTTGAGCGTGAGCTTGGAATCGACCTGGATGCGCAGCAGCTCGCGACCATCTCCGGCCGTGACGGGCTCGACCTGAAGGTGGATGTGACCGACCTTGCGCCCGGCGATAAAGACGGCGTCCCAGGCTTCTCGGGTCGCGCGAGGCTGGGGAGGCTCTTGCGGAGGCTCGGCGGCGCCGGGGCTTCCGGAGAGGATCAGCACGAGTCCGAGCACACACGAGACGCCGAAGGTGAGTCGGCGAGTCGGATCGATCCCACTGCGAATCATCGGGCCAAGTCCTCCCGGTCCGGTCGAGGGGCCGGGCAGAAGGCCCACGAGGCGAGGATCGGCCGCCACCCTCGGGACTCGCGGTAAGCGAGCCGAGCGAGGGACAGACCGACCGGCCAAGGCCCGGGAGACCGCCCATGCCCCGATCGCTCATGTCAGAACAAGTCTGGGGAGCTGCACGGAGGCTGCCCCCGTCTCACTATGGCCGGAAGCGGCGTGAGCGACAACCCGAGCCGCGTTGCGATCGCGCGCCAGGAGAGCGAAGCCCCATCGAGGGACGTTGTGGATGAAAGTCCGGAATGGTGTTCGACAGCCGGGAAGAACTCGCCGGACTGTCGAAGAATCAAATGAGCGAACATGAACGAGCGAACGTCCCTGACGTTACGAAACGAGGATGTTCATATCGAACCGATCGCTCGGCAGCAATTCCAGCGCGGCGTACAGCGCCAGTTGCTTGGTGTGATACGAGGGAACCCGCCCTCGGACGACATAACGGCCCTGCACCTCTTCGACGGCCAGGTCACGAATCCGTCCATGCGTCGTTTGTCGAATAGAATGCTCGACCTGCTGTAGAAATGAGGTCGAACCATTCCCAAGGTTGCTCCTCATCGTCCATCACTCCTGAGATCTGATGCGGAGAGTCGAGATCGCGATGGGTCAGCGATCCAGGAGGGAGTCACGTTTGCCCTTGGGTCTGAGCGGCTCCATTGTGGAGTGGTCAGCGGGCAGATTGCAAGAAAAATCGCGAATTCTTCCATGGGTCGCTTTGCCGTGCCGGGGTCAACGGTCGGCTTGCATGAGCGGGGTCCCGCACCATTGCAGGTGGCTCATGCATGGAAGGTTGCACAACCACAGGCAGTCCAACGAGCTTGTTATAGTAAACAGGATGGTTGCCGGATTCTCAAGGGTCCAGGCAGGAATCTTGGAAGGGATGTCGGGATTCTTCTGATGGGGAGGGGATGTCTGGATGGCCCGATGACAGGGGACCTGGGTTGATTTGTAACTGGTGAGCGAGTGTTTGAAGCATGGCCTGGTCCCAGACGGAGACAGGGGTTTTCCAGGCGTCCCAGAAGGGGCCTCGGCCGGCGCCGGTCAGCTCGCTGAGGCGGCCGAGATTGTAGCCGAGTTGCAGCAAATCCCGGCGGTCGGGAGTCTCTCGCGAGACAAGCTCGACGATCTTGGCGATGCAGTGGGAAATTGAGTCCTCATGTGACGGCGCATTCATTTCAGGAAGTTCCGGATCGGAGCGGATCGATCGGGGGATCGAACCGGATGGGGTGGGGCGGATCAATCGCGTCGAGGGCGGGCCAGGCCGAGGAGGAGCCGTTCGAGCACGGCACGCTCGTTGAGCGTGGACGATCCTTTCAAGGCCAGATCGGTTTCGAGGAGCAGGACCGGCAGGCGATCGACGCGGGAGGGGCCGAGGTGAGCGTGCTGTCGGCCGGTCTTCTCGATCGCCATGGGGGGGATGCCGGCGGTTCGGCAGGCGTCGCCCAGCTCTCGACGGGCCTGGCGGAGCTTGCCGGCGTGGTGGACCTTGCGGAGCGAGGTGGCCAGGGCGGCCAGCAGGCGCTGCGGGGCCTCGCCGGCGGTCAGCAGGCGATCGAGGACCGAGAGGGCACCGGCGGCATCGCCGAGGGTGGCCCGATCGATCATGTCCCAAACTTCGAGGGTCCGGCCGGCGCCGACCATTCGGCCGACGTCGTCCCTGGTAATGGATCGGCGATCGCCGACGTACGCGACCAGTTTATCCACCTCGACGGCGAGTAATCCCGGTTCGGGGCCGACGAGTTCGATCATCAACCGCGCGGCGTCGTCGGGCAGGGAAACGCCCCAGCGGTCGGAGGCGAGGCGGCCGAGCCAGCCGAGGAGCTCGCGTTCGCGGGGGGCCTTGCAATCGACCGAGGTGCCGTGTTGCTCGACGAGCTTGGCGAGCTTGGTGTTCGACGGCCATGATTTGACCGAGAGGACAAGCACGCCGGTCGAGCTGGGCTGGGCGGCGAAGGCTTCCAGCTCCTTGCGGTTGGCGGAGACGAAGGTGTCGGCATCCTCGACGATCACGACCCGCCGGGGGGCCAGAAACGGCAGGGTGCGGACCTCGTCGAGCACCCGAGCCAGTTCGGCCTGGGGGCCGGCGACGCGGGAGACGCCGAGTTCGTCCTCGTCGGCCTGGTCGGCGTTGTCGTTCGCCTCGCCGGTGTCCATCGCAGCGCGAACAATGGCGTGCGTGGCCTCGCGGCGCAGAAACGGATCGTCGCCAAAAAGGGCATAAATGGGCTTGAGGGCTCCCGGTCCTCGGGAGCCGATCATCTCGAAGGCATGCATCGGGAGAGACCAGGGGACTTGATTGATCGACGACACCGGCTCGAACGTCATCCGAGCATTTCAGAATAGCGGGCCCCCACCCGAGCCGCCACAGCAACGAACGTGATGAGCGAGGCGAGCCGAGGCAGGATGATTGCGAAGTCGCTTGCGGAGTATCGCTTCCACTTCAAAAGAGTGGGTTTTCTCCGGGTGGCCCCGGTTGCTTGTCAACCGGGGTCGCGGAGCGACGAGCGGTCTCAGTGAGGCCTCCCGGAGCCTCTTGCGGCTGTGCCGCCCCGGTTGGCGAGCAACCGGGGCCACCCAGGGCAATGGGGGAACGCATCCTTTGAGGGTGGAAGCGATCCTGGCAAAAACGGCCACCAACACGGCGTTGCAATCGTCCTGCGAGCGGAGGGTTCAGGCGGCTCGGGGAGCGAGGGCGTTGGGATCGAGCGCGGGGGCGTGGGGGTCGAGGTCGAGGACGTGAAAGCGTTCGGCGAGGGTGCGGACGATGCGATCGGCGGCGAAGCCGTCGCCATAGGGGGAGCGGGCGGGCAACGGAGACGCGGTCGGCGCGAGTAAGGCGAGGGCCTCGGAAAGAATGCGGTCGGGGTCGGTGCCGACAAGCCGGCAGAAGCCTTGCTCGACGGCCTCGGGGCGCTCGGTGCGGTCGCGGAGGACGAGGACGGGGCGACCGAGCGCGGGGGCTTCCTCCTGCACGCCTCCGGAATCGCTGAGGATCAGCCGGGCAGCTTTCATCAGAGCGACGAACTGCGGAGAGCCGACCGGCTCGATCAGGTGGACGCGATCAAGGCCGCCGAGTTCTCGGGAGACGACGGAGCGGACCTCGGGGTTGGGGTGGACGGGGAAGACGAGGCAAAGCGTGGGGTCGATGCGCAGCAGCTCGGCGACGGCCCGGCAGGCTCGGACGAGGGGCAGGCCGAGGTTCTCGCGGCGGTGGGCGGTCATGAGGATCAGGCGATCGGTACTCGGCACCACGGGTAAGGGGACGGGGCGAGCCTCGATCCATCGAAGGGCGTCGATGACCGTATTGCCGACGACCCGGATGCGGTCGGCCGGAATTCCTTCGCGGAGCAGGTTGGCGCAGGCGGCGGCGGTGGGGGCGAAGTGCAGGTCGGCCAGGCGGGCGGTGAGGACGCGGTTGCTTTCCTCGGGGAACGGCTCGGCGAGGGAGCCGGAGCGGAGCCCGGCCTCGACGTGGACGAAGGGGACGTGGCGGTAGTGGCAGGCCAGGGCCGAGGCGAAGACGGTGGTGGTGTCTCCCTGGGCGATCAGGAGGTCGGGGCGGTGCTCGTCGAGCCACTGGCCGAGGGCCAGCAGGCATCGGCTGGTTAGTTCGACGAGATCCTGACCGGGGCGCATGAGGGCGAGGTCGTCGTCGGTGTGCAGGGCAAAGTCGGCCAGGGCGCGGTCGAGCAGGTCGCGGTGCTGGCCGGTCGAGACGACCCGAACCCGGAGGCCGGTTTCGGCCCCGGCCTGACGAAGCTTCAGGATGATGGGGGCCATCTTGACGGCTTCGGGACGGGTTCCCACCACACAGGCAACGGTTCGAGACATCAAGGGCGGCCCTCGTCGTTGGCCGGAATCCGGCCGAGCGACGGCCGGGGGTCAGTCGATCGATGATTGGCGGTGAGTCGAGCGGGTCGGCCTTCCTCACCCGGCCTGCGGCCACCCGCTCCCCCGAGGGCGGGGGAGAGGGTTGAATCTGCTTGCCTCGCCCGGCCTTGGGAGACGCTCGTTTCCCGAGAGCGGAGGAGGGGGTGCGGAGAAGGTCGGAGTTCATCGCCCGGCTTGCGGCCTCGGGCTCCTCTCCAGGCGGAGGAGAGGGAGCAGACGGCGCGGGGACCGGGTTTGAGGGGCGCTCGACGAAGGTGGACGCCGATCGAGGCCGGATCATAGGCAATTGCCGAGAATCGGGACAGAGGAACTGACCAAGGAGGGGAGGAGCGGGGCGTCAGCGATCGACGGGCAGAGACGAGACGACCTGGAAGGAGAGGGTGTGGGTGGTTTCGGAGGGGCCGTCGCCGAGGCGATCGCGGAGCACCAGATCAAGCTCGTAGGAGCCCGGGGGCAAGTCCTTGAGCGAGATGGTGGTGTGGAGATAGAGCGCGGTGGGAGGCTCCTCGGATCGGGGGGAGTAGTCGATGGCGGCGGGGAGGGATTGGATGCGTCGAGGGCTTCCTGCGCGGCGGATGTGAACATCCTCGACGAGATGGGCCCGATAGCGGCCGCGGTCGGCATCGCGAAGGATCAGAAAGTTGAAGGGCTCGTAGTAGACTTCGAGCTTCTGATCGGGGGTGAGGATCGGTTCGTCGCGGGGGATGAAGTCGCGGAAGCCTCGGACGTTGAGACAGATGACCGGGTCGGTCAGGTCGGGGCGTCGGGGTTTGGTGGGGGCCTCCTCCTCGTCGGGGGTCGAACCGAAGCTCAGGGGGCTCGGGCCGAGCAGCATCAGCGAAAGCACGAGGGCGAGGGGAGCGAACCGGGGTCGGAGCGTCGAGCAAGCCATGAGTCCGTTTCCCTTTCCAGGCGAAGGGGCCGCGGTGGCCGTTGGGGAGAGTCTCGGGGATGCGGCGCGGTTGCCTCCTGAGGGAAGCGTAGCGATCAGGTCGAGCCCATGCAACGCAAGGGATCGGGGGTGGGCTGCGGACTGGGAAGCTTTGGCGGGCAGCGTAAAGTTCGACGGTGCTGACGGAGGGCGCAGACGGGGGTGTCTCGGATCGGGTTGAGCGCGGGAGTTTCGGGTGCGGAAGCGCCGAAAGAAAAAGGCGGAACCTCACGGATGAGGTCCCGCCTGCTTTGGGGAACGGAGTTCGAGCGATGGTTGCCCGTGTCGAGATGAACGGATTAGCGAGTTTGCCGCGATCGGGTGCGAACCCGGTAGGCGATCGCTCCTCCGGCCATCAAGGCCCAGGCGAGCACGGTCGAAGGTTCGGGAACGACAGGATCCCCGGAACCGCCCTGTTCGCTGCCAGGGAAGGCGATGCGGGTGCTGGAGATGTAATCCTCTCCGGCGATGACATCGTCGGGAGCGCCTGCGAAGGCGCTGACGATGAAGCCGTCTTCCGGCACCAGGCCCTCGAACTGCATGAAGTTGTCGATGGTGAACTGAAAGTCGGGGTTTTCGGCCGAAGGGTCGAAGGCGAGCTGGCCGAGGTGCTCGGTGAGGGTATCACCGAAGCTGAAGGCCATCCCGGCAGGGGACTGCTTGTACTGGGCGACGGTGAAATGGTCGGAGCCCTTGCCGACGTCGGACTTGTTGGCCGGCACGCCGGCAATGACGTCGGGGGTGCCGTCCAGGTTCAGGTCGAGGGCCACAACGATCGACTCCAGGCCGCCGAGGCTGGGGCGATCGTGGCCAAGCGGAGCGGAAAGCTGGCCGGGCCTGCCGTCGCCATCGGCATCGCCGGCGATGCCCCAGAAATTCAGACCGAAATACATCCGATCGGAGGAATCATCGTAGGCCAGTCGAAGGTCTTTGATGTTCCAACCGGTGGTCCCAAGCAACGACTCGTGCTGTGCCACGTCGCCGGGGCTGGGGTTCCCGAACGAATCGGGGTTATCAACGATGACCACGATGCCATTGCCGGGCTCGATCGGGAAGTCGTTTTCGACATTCCCGGTCAGCTGAATGGCACCGGCCGAGGCCGTCCTGGCGACCAGGATCAGGCCGAAACCGACCGCAATCAAGATGGGGCAGTTGTGCTGCCGCATGCCGTGTCTCCTTCCACGTCTCGGCGGCTGATCGGGACCGGGCATTCTGCTCGGAGCGAACACCCCGGGGCACCGAACGATCGATCGAGGAGTGGTCTTGGCTCGGGTCGTGCCGCGGGCCGACCAGCTTGTGCTCCACTCCCCGGCGGCGTTGGCCATCGATTCCCCCTCCTGGGGTTATCGTCGGACTGCGTCGCGCGCCGGCCCGGCCGCCACGTCGGCGGCCCGATACGCGTCATGCCCGGGGCCGCCTCCGGCGCGGGCCTCCCGTGAGAAAGGACGAGGACGCCATGACCGCGATCAGGAAGATCCTCCAGGCCATGCTTTCCTGGCGACCCCGCCGGGAGCCGACCGCGCGGAAGTCGCGGAGGCACTCAGGGGCCGCAGTCGAGCATCTGGATCATCGACAACTCATGAGCGTCGACTTCACGGGAAACGTTTTAATCGATTTCCCAGAAACAACAAGTCCAGGTGTTGTGGTCCTTACACCCGATCCAGGCGACCCAGATTACCTGGTCCCCATCATTCCGGCCGAACCGCCCGAGCTGGGAGACTTTATCCGAGTCTCCGGATTCCAGCTCGACGCGATTCGCGTGTCGTATGATCCGGACCGAGACGCCCTGGCCTTCGGGATGCAGCAGCCGGTCAATCAGAAGACCGGCCAGCCGGTGATTGCCGGTGACGCCGACAACAATCTGAACGGTGGAACGGTTGCTCCGGAAATCGAGGCGCTGCCCCTGTTCTTCGAAGACCCGATGTTGCTCGGGGGTTCGGAGTACATGTATGTCAGCATTGACTTTCTGAACAACGACGACCTGAACGACCCGACCACCCTGACCGACAACGTGGTGGCAGGGATGAACGGCGGGATCGACCCCGACACGCTCCAGCCGCTTCGGCAAACCTACATGGTGGCCGAGTACTCCTCGAACCCGCTGCGAGGCGGTTTCGGCGAGATGCTGCCGGAGTTCATTGGGACCTCGTTCCTGACGAACACGCCCGAGTCGCCGAACTTCGAGTTCGAGATTCGCAACTTCTCGCAGCTCTACACGCAGCAGACCGGCGAAACGCTGACCCCCGAGACCGACCTGCAAGTTTCGGCCTTTGCCGGATCGGCGCAGGATGACGGGATCAGCGAGGCCCAGATTC